>NZ_VDFS01000060.1:71560-100530 GCF_006151955.1 Georgenia sp. 311
AAGGGCGACGAGGAGCGCCTCCTGGACATTGGCCACGGGGTGCACCCGCATGCCCTCGACCGCCTTGAGCTGGTCGGCGCCGTGCCTGGGGACGAGCGCGGTGGTGAAGCCGAGCCGGGCGGCCTCGCTGAGCCGCCGCTGGACCCCGACGGTGGCCCGCACATCACCGGTGAGGCCGACCTCGCCGATGGCGACGACGCCGCGGACCAGCGGCCGGTCCGCGGCGGCGCTCGCGACGGACAGCGCCACCGCGAGGTCGACGGCCGGCTCGACGGCGCGCGCGCCGCCGACGGTGGACACGTAGACGTCCCGGCCGCCGAGGTCGAGGCCGAGGCGGGCCTGGAGCACGGCGAGGGTCATCGAGGTCCGGGATCCGTCGACTCCCGAGGTGGTGCGGCGCGGGTTGCTCAGCGAGCTCGCGGCGACGAGCGCCTGGATCTCCGTCGGCATCGGCCGGCGGCCCTCGAGGCTCACCGAGGCGCACGTCCCCGGGACGGGGGTGGTGCGGTCCTCGGAGAGGAAGAGTCCCGAGGGGTCGGCCAGGCCGGTGATGCCCGTGTCCGACAGGTCGAAGCAGCCGACCTCGTCGGTGGGGCCGTACCGGTTCTTCGTCGCGCGCAGGAGACGCAGCCGGGAGTGGCGGTCCCCGTCGAACTGGCAGACGACGTCGACGAGGTGCTCGAGCACGCGGGGACCGGCGAGGGAGCCGTCCTTGGTCACGTGCCCGACGAGGATGACCGGCACGTGGCGCTTCTTCGCCGCGCCGATGAGGGCCGCGGCCACCTCGCGCACCTGGCTCACGCCGCCGGCCGCGCCGTCGACCGCCGCCGAGGCGATGGTCTGGACGGAGTCGACGACGACGAGCGAGGGGTCGGCGGCCTCGATGTGGCCCAGGACGGTGGCGAGGTCGTTCTCCGCGGTGAGCAGCAGGCGCGGGGCCATGGCGCCGATGCGCTCGGCGCGCAGCCGCACCTGGCTCGCCGACTCCTCCCCGGTGACGTAGAGGACCGAGCCCGGTCCCGACTGCGCGGCGCGGGCGGCGACGTCGAGCAGCAGGGTCGACTTGCCGGCTCCCGGCTCCCCGGCGAGGAGGACGACGGCGCCGGGGACGATCCCGCCGCCGAGCACGCGGTCGAGCTCCCCGACCCCGGAGGGCCGGGCGCGCGCGGTCTCGACGTCGACGTCGCCGATGGGCTGGGCGGCGACGGCGGGGCGGGCCGGGGCCGGGGCGCGGGTGGGGGCGCCGCCCGCCTCGCCCACCGTGCCCCAGGCCTGGCACTCCCCGCAGCGCCCGACCCACTTGGCCGTGCTCCAGCCGCACTCGGTGCAGCGGTAGGCGGGGCGCTGCTGGGTCCTGGTGCTCATGCCACGACGGTACCGACGGGGTCCGACAATCAGCCCTCGACGGCGTCGATGCGCAGCGCGAGCGTGTGCGACTCGCCGGGGGCGAGCTCGACGAGGTCGGTGCCGGAGTTGAAGGCGTCGGGCGGGCAGGTCATCGGCTCGACGGCCACGCCGCGCCGCTCGACCCGCTCGCCGCTGTAGACCTGCACCCACGGGGCGTCGGCGTGCAGGCGCACCCGCAGGGACTCGTCCGCGAGGGAGACCGCCCACCCGCCGTCGGGCAGGCCGGTGAAGGCGTGGTCGACCTGCGTCGTGCCCATCGGCGCCGTCCCCGGCAGGTCGAGCCCGACGTCGCCCGCCGGTGAGGTCGCGACCGGGCGCAGCCGCTCGTCGACGGTGAGGACCGTGGTCGCCGGCACGTGGAGGGTGCACTCGTCGACGGGACGCAGGTCGCACGTGAGGTAGGGGTGGGTCGAGGAGCCGTAGGGCGCGGTCCGGGTGCCGATGTTCCGCGAGGTGATCCGGACGTCGAGCCCGCCCTCGGGGGAGAGGCGGTAGGTGACGCTGCTGTGGAGGTGGAACGGGTAGCCGTAGCGGGGGGCGAGCTCGAGCTCGAGGACGACGTGCTCGGCCGAGCGCTCCACGACCTGCCACACGCTCCAGCACGCCAGGCCGTGCAGCGCCGCGCCCGTGGCGCGCTCGTTGACCGGGACCTCGTGGCGCTCGCCGTCGTACTCGTAGGTGCCGTCGGCGATGCGGTTGGGCCACGGCACGAGCGTCTTGCCGAGGTACCCGAGCGGGAGCTCCTCCGGCTCGTGCGGCACGACGACGTGGCGGCCCCGCCACGTCAGGGACGCGAGGCCGGCTCCGGTGGGCACGACGGTCGCGGCGTAGTCACCGGCGGTGAGCTCGACGGCGGGGGCAGGGACGGGCACGGTACTCCTCGGGTCAGCGGGGCCCGCCCGAGGACTCGCGCACGACGAGCTCGGGGCGGGAGAGGATCTCGGCGGGGTCCTCGCCGTCGATGACGGCGAGGAGCACCTCGATGGCCTGGCGTCCGACCTCGTCGAACGGCTGGCGCACGGTGGTGAGCGGCGGGTGGTAGTAGTCGCTGCCGGCGACGTCGTCGTAGCCGACGACGGCAACGTCCTCGGGGATGCGCACGCCCGCCTCGTGGAGCGCACGAATGACGCCGAGGGCGAGCAGGTCGTTCGCCGCGAAGACGGCCGTGGGGAGCGTCGGGCGGCGCAGGACCTCCTGCATCGCCTCGTAGCCCTGACTGGCGTCCCAGCCGCCGGGGACGACCTCGGGGACGGGGAGGCCGGCCTCCTGCAGCGCGGCGCGCCAGCCGGCGACGCGGGCACGGGCGTCGAACCAGTTCTCCGGGCCGGCGACGTGGACGATGTCGCGGTGCCCGAGGTCGATGAGGTGGCGGGTGGCGTCGTGCGCGCCGCGCTCGTGGTCGACGGCGACGAGGTGGAACGGCTGCTCGACCGCGAGACCCGCGGCGATGATGACGATGGGCAGGGAGCCGGCGAGCCCGAGGGTCGCCTCGGCGATGTCGGTGGTCGGGGCCACGACGACGACGCCCTCGACCGCGAGGCTGAGGAAGAAGTCGAGCGTCTCGTGCGGGTTGGCGGCGGTGTCCTCGGCGCTCGCGGAGATCGTCGCGTAGCCGGCCTGCCGGGCGGCCTCCTGGATCGCCATCGTCGTGTGGCTGGGGCCGAGGCGGCGGATCGAGGGGTTGATGACGCCGATCATCCGCGTGCGGCTCGTCGCCAGCGCGCGGGCGGAGAGGTTGCGGCGGTAGCCGAGCTCCTTGATCGCCGCGCGGACCCGCTCCTGGGTCTCGGGGCGGACGAGCTCGGGGGTGTTGAGGACGCGGGAGACGGTCTGGTGGGAGACACCCGCGCGCGCAGCGACGTCCGACATCACCGGCGGTCGCCTGACCTGAGTGCTCACCGTCTCGCCCACCTGATCCTCCTGTACGTCGGTTCTGTCTGCGCGCGGACCCGGCCCGTGGGGGAGGACTGCGCGGACGCCCGGAGCGCGCAACGGGCCTGCCGCGCCGAAGCGCCCGGGAGGGGCGCCCTCACGCTCGGCTGCGGCGCCTCCCGGGCGGTGCCCGTGCTGCTCAATGTACTCCTGCCGCCCCGCCGGCCCGGCGCGGATCCGCGCGGCCGCGGAGGGCGTGCGGGAGTGCCCGCAGGCGACGTCACAACCTGGTCACGATCGAGAGGGCGGACTTGACGCACATCACGATGTTAGCGTTAACTCCGGATCACAGAGTCGTGTTCGGCCTCGCCGCGAGAACGTCGGGTGTCGACAGTGCAAAGGAGCATCGCAATGAGCTTGAAGAGGTCTCGGCACATCCTCGCGGCGTCGACCGCGATGGTTGCAGCACTCGCACTGGGGGCGTGCGGCAACGGGGACGGGAGCGACGGCTCGACCGACGCGGGGGACGGCGGCACCGCCGACGGCGACCTCGTCACCGTCGGCTTCGTCGCGGTCGGGCCGGAGGGCGCCTGGCGCCAGGCGAACGAGCAGAACATCCAGGACACCTTCACCGAGGAGGCCGGCTACGAGCTGAAGTTCGCGCCCGCGGCCAACCTCGACCAGGCCTCCCAGATCTCCGCCTTCACCTCCTTCGTCGACGAGGGCGTGGACGTCATCCTCCTGTCGGCGACCGAGGGCTCCGGCTGGGAGGACTCCCTGCGCCGGGCGCAGGAGGCCGAGATCCCGGTCATCCTCATCGACCGTGGCATCGAGCCGGACGACACGAGCCTCTACGTCAGCCGCATCGCCCCGGACAACATGGAGGTCTCCTCCGCCGTCGCCGAGTGGGCCGTCTCCGAGTTCCCCGACGGCGGGCGCTACTTCGTCCTCGAGGGCCCGGCCGGCGTCTCCGTCGTCAACGAGCGCAACGAGGGCTGGGACGCCGTCATGGATGACCAGCCCCAGTTCGAGCGCGTGGGCGCCCAGACCGCCAACTGGTCCACCGAGGAGGCACGCAGCGTCTTCGAGACCGTCCTGAGCTCCGAGGGCAACGACATCGACATCGTCTTCGCCCAGAACGACGAGATGGGTCTCGGGGCGGCCCTGGCCGCAGAGGCTGCCGGTCTCCAGCCCGGCGTCGACGTGCAGATCGCGACCATCGACGGCACGCAGAACGCCCTCGAGGCGCTCGCCGAGGGACGCCTGAGCTTCGTCGCCGAGTACAACCCGCTGTTCGGCGAGACGGCCATGGAGGTCGTCGAGAAGGTCCTCGCCGGCGAGGAGGTGGAGTCCTACATCATCGTCCCGAGCGAGACGTTCGACTCCCCGGAGGCCGCCCAGGAGGCGCTGCCCAATCGCCAGTTCTGACCCGCGCGCCGCGGTGCGGGGGACGGGTCCGTCCCCTGCACCGCGGCTGCCCGTCCCTCCGAACCCCCTAGCGCGATGGAAAGCCGATGTCTGAACGTGCACCGATCGTCGAGATGAGAGACATCTCGATCGAGTTCCCCGGGGTGAAGGCGCTCGACGCCGTCGACTTCCGGCTGTTCCCCGGCGAGATCCACTCGCTCATGGGGGAGAACGGCGCCGGCAAGTCGACCCTCATCAAGGCCCTCACCGGCGTCTACCGGATCGACTCCGGGTCGATCACCGTGGCCGGTGAGCCCCAGCACTTCTCCGGCACGTCCGACGCCGAGAAGGCCGGCATCGCGACCGTGTACCAGGAGATCAACCTCTGCACGAACCTCACCATCGGTGAGAACGTCATGCTCGGCCACGAGGTCCGGGGCCGGTTCGGCGTCAACTGGAAGGCGACCAACAAGGTCGCGCTCGAGCAGCTCGCCCGGCTCGGCCTCGAAGGGCTCGACCCGACCAAGCCGCTCGCCAGCCTCTCCCTCGCCGTCCAGCAGCTCATCGCGATCGCCCGGGCCATGGTCATCGAGCCGCGGGTGCTCGTCCTGGACGAGCCGACCTCCAGCCTCGACGCCAAGGAGGTCGAGAGCCTCTTCGTCATCCTGCGCCGACTGCGCGACGAGGGCGTGGCCATCCTCTTCGTCTCCCACTTCCTCGAGCAGGTCTACGCGATCAGCGACCGGCTCACCGTGCTGCGCAACGGGCAGTTCGAGGGGGAGTACCCGGCGGACCTTCCCCGCTCCGTCCTCATCTCCAAGATGATCGGCAAGGAGCTCGAGGCGTTCCGCTCGATCGACATGACCGCCCAGGCGAGCAGCGCCCAGCGGCACGAGGCGACGATCCTCGACGCCGAGGGGCTGGGTCGCAAGGGCTCGATCATGCCGACGGACATCAGCCTGCAGCGCGGGGCGGTCGTCGGACTGGCCGGCCTCCTCGGCTCGGGCCGCACCGAGCTCGCCCGGCTGCTCTACGGCGCCGACAAGGCCGACACCGGGACCATCACGCTGCGCGGGAAGAGGACGACGCTCGGCTCCCCGGTCGCCGCGCTCGATCAGCGGATCGCCTTCTCCACGGAGAACCGACGCGACGAGGGCATCATCGGCGACCTCACCGTCCGCGAGAACCTCGTGCTCGCCGTCCAGGCGAAGCGTGGCTGGATGCGTCCGCTGCCCCGCAAGGAGCAGGACCGGATCGTCGCCGAGTACATCGAGGAGCTGGGCGTGCGGCCCGCCGACCCCGAGCGCCTCATCAAGAACCTCTCCGGCGGCAACCAGCAGAAGGTGCTCCTCGGGCGCTGGCTGGCCACCGAGCCGGAGATCCTCATCCTCGACGAGCCCACCCGCGGCATCGACATCGGGGCCAAGGCGGACATCCAGGAGACGGTCCTCAAGCTCGCCGACGAGGGCGTCGCCGTCCTGTTCATCTCCTCCGAGCTCGACGAGGTGGTGCGCATCTGCGAGCGCATCCTCGTGCTCAAGGACCGGGAGAAGATCGCCGAGATCGAGAACGGTCCCGACGTCACCTCCCAGACCATCGTGGGGATCATCGCCGACCACGGCGCCGTAGTGGAAGAGGTGGCGTCGTGAACGTCCGTGACCTGGCCCGCAGGGCGCTCGCGGCCCGCTACATCTGGGCGGTCGTCGCGATCCTCATCCTCCTCGCCGTCAACCTCGTGCGGGACCCGGGCTACCTCGCCGTCGCGGTCAACCCGGTGACGGAGAACCTCTCGGGCAACCTGCTCGACATCCTGCGCAACGCCGCGCCGATCCTCATGATCGCCGTCGGCATGTGCCTGGTGATCTCCACCAGCGGCATCGACCTGTCCGTCGGCTCCGTCATGGCGGTGTCCGGTGCGGTGTCCATGGAGCTGCTCAGCTCGGCGGACGGCGCGCCCTCCGCCGCCCTCACCGCGATCCTCCTCGCCCTGCTCGTGAGCACGGTGATCGGGGTGGTCAACGGGCTGCTCGTCGCGGTCGTCGGGCTGCAACCCTTCATCACGACGCTCGTCATGATGCTCGCCGGCCGAGGCATCGCCAAGGTCATCACCTCGGGCCAGAACACGACGGCGCGCAACGAGACGTTCCGCTGGATCGCCAACGGGCACGTCCTCGGCTTCCCCGTCGTCATCCTCCTCGCCCTCGCGGTCGTCCTCGTCGTCGGGCTCGTCGTCCGGCGCACCGCGCTCGGCCTCATGATCGAGTCCATCGGCATCAACGCCAGGGCCAGCCGCATGGTCGGCATCAAGCCGCGCGGCCTGCTCATCACGGTCTACTCCGTGAGCGGCCTGCTCGCCGGGATCGCCGGCCTGTTCACGGTGTCCACGGTGATGACCGTCGACGTGTCCCAGACGGGCTCGGCGATGGAGATGGACGCCATCCTCGCCGTCGTCATCGGCGGCACGGCGCTCGCCGGCGGCAAGTTCTCCCTCACCGGCGCGGTGGCCGGCGCGTTCCTCATCGCGACCCTGAACAAGACGGTCGTGTTCCTCGGGGTGCCGTCCTCGGCGACCCCCGCGTTCAAGGCGGTCGTCATCATCGTCATCTGCCTGATCCAGTCCGAGCGAGTGCGCGGGTACGTCTCCTCACGCCGTCGCGTGCCCGCGACCCGCGCGAAGGAAGGGGTGGCCTGAGATGCGAAGCGACCACACCGCCGCCGTGGCCGAGACCGTCGAGCACCAGGACGCCCAGCGCCGTCGCTGGGGCGCGCTCCGCGCCCGGCTCCTCCAGGTCAACCCCTCGGCCATGCCCACGGCCGCGGCGATCGTCCTGTTCGTCGCCATGCTCGTCTTCGGCGAGGTGTCCTACGGGGGCATCTTCCAGTCCAACACGCTGTCCAACCTCCTCATCAACAACGCGCACCTCATCATCATCGCCGTGGGGATGACGTTCGTGATCCTCACCGGCGGGATCGACCTGTCCGTCGGCGCGGTCATCGCGTTCTCCAGCGTCGCCGGCGTCATGCTCGCCAACGCCGGGTGGAACCCCTGGCTGGTCATGGTCGTCATGGTCGCCATCGGGCTGCTCTTCGGCCTCGTCGCCGGCACCCTCATCGAGTTCTTCAACGTCCAGCCGTTCATCGCCACGCTCGCGACGATGTTCCTCGGACGGGGCCTGGCCTCGATGCTCAGCACGACCCCGGAGCGGCTGGCCGACGACTCCCCGATCCGCCTCCTCTCCCGGCGGATCACCCTCGTCGACGGCCCCGGGGTCAACGACCTGGAGCTGACGGCCGGCGGGATCATCGCCGTCGTCGTGCTCCTCGGCGGCTTCTTCGTCCTCCACCGCACCCGGCGCGGGCGCACCACCTACGCGATCGGCGGCTCGGAGAACGCCGCCTCCCTCATGGGACTGCCGGTGCGCTCCACCAAGCTCATGGTCTACATGGTCAGCGGTGGCCTGGCCGGGGTGGCCGCGGTCGTCTACACCTCCCGCCTGGGCATCGCCCAGAACATCACCGGCACCGGGTGGGAGCTCGACGCGATCGCCGCGGTCGTCATCGGCGGGACGCTCCTCACCGGAGGTGCCGGCTACGTGCTCGGCTCGGCCGTCGGGGCGCTCGTCCTGGGCCTGATGAACGTGCTGATCGTGCGCGACGGCGGGATCAACCCCGAGATGACGACGGTGATCACCGGCGCCATCCTCCTCGTCTTCGTCCTCCTCCAGCGCGGCGTCACCATGAGGCGGTCCGACCTGTAGCGACCGCCGATCGTCCATCGTCACCGTCGGGGTGGGGCGCCGGGGCCGACGGGGTCCGCCGGCGCACTTCAGCAGGAGGACAGCGGTATGAGACTGAGTGACCAGAGCGAGGCGACCCGCGCGGCCGTCGAGCGCACACGGCAGCGGGTGAGCGACCTGCACGCAGAGCTGCCGCGCAACGGGCTCGTCGTGTGGACGGCGGGGAACGTGTCCGAGCGGGTGCCCGGCGCGGACCTCTTCGTCATCAAGCCCTCCGGGGTGTCCTACGACGAGCTCTCGCCCGACGTCATGGTCGTGTGCACGCTCGACGGGGAGAAGGTGCCCGACGACGGCACCCCGGCAAGGCTCGTGCCCTCCTCCGACACCGCGGCGCACGCCTACGTCTACCGGCACCGGCCGGACGTCGGCGGCGTCGTGCACACCCACTCCACCTACGCCACGGCGTGGGCGGCGCGCGGGGAGGAGATCCCCTGCGTGCTCACGATGATGGCCGACGAGTTCGGCGGGCCGGTGCCGGTCGGGCCGTTCGCGATCATCGGGGACGACTCCATCGGCCGGGGGATCGTCGAGACGCTCGCGGGCAGCCGGTCACCGGCCGTCCTCATGCGCAACCACGGGCCGTTCACCGTCGGCAAGGACGCCCGCGCCGCCGTCAAGGCCGCCGTCATGGTCGAGGAGGTGGCGCGCGCCGTCCACGTCGCGCGCCAGCTGGGCGAGCCGCTCCCGATCGACCAGCGGTACATCGACTCGCTCTACGACCGCTACCAGAACGTCTACGGACAGGGCGTCGCGCCCGGAAACGAAGGATCACGATGAACAACCCGTTCGAGACGCGCGAGATCTGGTTCCTCACCGGCAGCCAGGACCTCTACGGCGAGGACGTGCTCGTCCAGGTCGCCGAGCAGTCCAGGGCGATCGTGGACGCGCTCGACGGTGCCGCCGACATCCCGGTCAGGATCGTGTGGAAGCCGGTGCTCAAGGAGCGGGAGGGGATCCGGAGGGTCGCGCTCGAGGCGAACGCCGACGACGCGTGCGTCGGCGTCATCACGTGGATGCACACCTTCTCCCCGGCCAAGGCCTGGATCCTGGGCCTGGACGCGCTGCGCAAGCCGCTGCTCCACCTCCACACCCAGGCCAACGTCGCGCTGCCGTGGGCCGAGCTCGACATGGACTTCATGAACCTCAACCAGGCGGCGCACGGCGACCGGGAGTTCGCCTACATCGCCACCCGGCTCGGCGTGCCGCGCAAGACGGTCGTCGGCCACGCCACCGACCCGGTCGTCCACGGCAAGGTCGCCACCTGGGCGCGCGCCGCCACCGGGTGGGCCGAGGCGCACCGGCTCAAGGTGGCCCGGTTCGGGGACAACATGCGCGACGTCGCCGTCACCGAGGGGGACAAGACCGAGGCCGAGCACCGGCTCGGGGTCTCGACCAACACGTGGGGCGTGAACGAGCTCGTCGAGCGGGTCGGCGCCGCGAGCGAGACGGACGTCGACGCGCTCGTCGCGGAGTACGACGCCACCTACGACGTGGCGCCCGAGCTCGGGCCCGACGGCGCCCGCCGCGAGTCGCTGCGGTACGGGGCGCGCATCGAGCTCGGCCTGCGCTCCTTCCTCGAGGAGGGCGGGTTCGGGGCGTTCACGACGAACTTCCAGGACCTCGGCGGGCTGCGCCAGCTCCCGGGCCTCGCCGTCCAGCGGCTCATGGCCGAGGGGTACGGGTTCGGCGCCGAGGGGGACTGGAAGACCGCGGTCCTCGTCCGGCTCGCCAAGGTCATGGGCCACGGCCTGCCCGGCGGTGCCTCGCTCATGGAGGACTACACCTACGAGCTCACGCCCGGCAAGGAGAAGATCCTCGGGGCGCACATGCTCGAGATCTGCCCCTCGCTCACGACGGCGCGCCCGCGGCTGGAGATCCACCCGCTGGGCATCGGCGACCGGGAGGACCCGGTGCGCCTCGTGTTCGACACCGACCGTGGCCCCGGGCTCGTCGTCGCCATGTCGGACATGCGCGACCGCTTCCGTCTCACCGCCAACGTCGTCGAGGTCGTCGGCCCGGACGCCGAGCTGCCCAACCTCCCGGTCGCCCGTGCGGTGTGGCAGCCCGAGCCGTCCTTCGCGACGTCCGCCGAGTGCTGGCTCGTCGCGGGAGCCGCCCACCACACGGTGATGACGACCCAGCTGGGGGTCGAGGTCTTCGAGGACCTCGCGGACATCGCCCGCATGGAGCTCGCCGTCATCGACTCCTCCACCGACACCCGCACGTTCGCGCGCGAGCTGCGGTGGAACCAGGCCTACTACCGGCTCGCCGAGGGCTTCTGACCGACCGGACGCCGCGGGGCGGACTCTTGTCCGCCCCGCGGTGTTCACGCTAACATCACCACTGGGGCGTCCAACGGAGGACGCCCGACAGGCGCACCGACCGGCTCGCGGCGAAGCGGACCGGCACCGCCGTCACGAGAGAGCGAGGCGTCCTCCTCATGTCGCACCCCACCCTCGGCCGCACGCTGCGCCGGGCCGCCGCGGTCGCCGCCGCCGGCCTGGTCGCACTCGCCGGTCTGCCCGCCGCCGACGTCGCGGCCGCCGACGTGCCCGCCCCCGTCATCCACTACACCTTCGACGACGCGGGCGGCTCCACGGTCACCGACGAGAGCGGCAACGGCCACCACGGCACGGTCCGGCGCGAGGGTGCGCAGCTGCGCGACGGCCTGCTCGCCCTGCCCGGCGGCAGTGCGAGCTCGGCGCCCTACGTCGAGGTCCCCACGGCCGCCCTCGTCGGGCGCAAGGACCTCACGATCTCGACGTGGCTCGCCCCCCGCTCCGGGCCCTCGAACGTCGCCGCCGCCTTCATCGGCGCCCCGGTCGCCTCCGGAGCCACGCACTCCGCGGGCTACTGGCTGCTCAACCCGAGCAACCCGAGCGGCTACGTGAAGTCGGTGGTCACGAACTCTGTCGCCCCCAGCGCCCCGTGGGGCACGGAGGTCGGCCCGGGCGCGACCAACGCCGCGACCAGCGGCGCGCGCACCCCCGCGGGCGGCGCCCTGTACACCAGCGTCGTCGACGGGACCCGCGGCACCCTCACGGTCTACGTCAACGGCGCCCCGATCCGCGAGGTGAGCATCGCCCGGGACGTCGCGTCCTTCGGGGAGCAGCTCGTCGCCTACATCGGGCGCTCCACCTACGACGACCCCGGCTGGGACGGGGACGTCCTGGACTACGCGGTCTACGACACCGCCCTGGACGCCGGCCAGGTCGGCGAGCTCTTCGCTCGCGAGGCGCTGGACCTGGCGGTCGGCGCCGTCGAGGTCCCCACCACCGCGACCGCGAGCTTCCCGCTGCCCGGGGCGAGCTACGGCGCCCGGCTCTCCTGGGCCTCGGACCACCCCGCGATCACGGTCGACGGCGCCACGGCGACGGTCACCCGTCCGGCACCCGGCGCGGGGGACGCCACCGTCACCCTCACCGCGACGTTCACCGTCGGGGAGAGCACGCGCACCGAGAGCTACTCCGTCCTCGTCCCCCAGGACCTCACGGACGAGGAGAAGGCCGCCACCGACCTCGCCGCGATCACCGTCCCCGGGGCCGCCAACGTCCGCACCAACCTCTCGGTGCCCACCTCGGGAGACCTCGGCTCGAGCATCGGCTGGACCGTCCGCGAGGGCGAGGAGCACGTCTCCTTCAGGGACGGTGTGTCCGCCGGCTCCCGGACCGTCGTCGTCCAGCGTCCCGCCGCGGGCGCCGAGGCGGTCGAGGTCGTCCTCACCGCGACCGCGCGGAGCGGTGACGTGACCCGCAGCCGGGACCTCACCCTCACCCTCCAGCCCATGCCCGGCGGGTCCGCCGGTACCGAGGCCTACGTCTGGGCGTTCTTCACCGGCGAGGGCGCCGGCGCCGAGCGGGTGAGCCTGGCCGCCTCACGGGGCAACGACGCGCTCGCGTGGAACACCCTCAACGACGGTGAGCCGCTGTTCACCTCCGAGCTCGGCACCGGCGGGCTGCGCGACCCGTTCATCATCCGGTCGCCGGAGGGGGACCGGTTCTTCATGATCGCCACCGACCTCAAGATCGACGGGCTGCCCGGAGGTTTCCGCACCGCCCAGATCAGCGGGTCGCTGCACATGGAGGTGTGGGAGTCCGACGACCTGGTCACCTGGTCCGACCAGCGCCACGTCCAGGTCTCCACCGAGTACGCCGGCAACACGTGGGCGCCGGAGGCGTTCTGGAGCGAGGAGCTCGACACCTACGTCGTCTTCTGGGCGTCGAACCTCTACGACACCACCGACCCCGCCGACCGCACCGACGTCACCTACAACCGGATGATGTACGCGACGACGGACGACTTCGTCACCTTCTCCGAGCCCCAGGTGTGGGTCGACGTCCGACGCGGAGCGGGCCGCGGCATGATCGACTCGACGGTCGCCCTCGTCGACGGCACCTACCACCGCTTCACCAAGGACGAGGCGGACATGACGATCCGCCACGAGGTCTCCACCGACCTCCTCGCCACCGTCAGCGGCTCACTGCCCGGACGGACCGGCCCGGCCGAGGAGTGGACGCTCGTCCAGGAGCGTGTCGCCACCGGGCTGCCCAACGGCGAGACCGGTCGCACCTTCACCAGCGGCGAGGGCGCGAGCGTCTTCCCCGCGAACGAGGGCGACGTCAACGGCCTGGACTGGTTCCTGTTCATCGACCAGCCGAGCTACCACGGCGGACCGAACCACTACATCCCGTTCGGCACCGACGACCTCGGCGCCGGTGCCTGGCAGCCGCTGGGCCACCTGCTGCGGGAGAACCTCCCGCAGAACTCCGACGGCGGCAAGCCCCGTCACGGCACCGTCATCCCGGTGACCCGGGCGGAGTACCAGCGGGTCCTGGAGGCCTACGCCCCGGACATCGCCGTCGCCTCGGTCGGGGCCATCGACGTCACCACCCCGGTGGGGACGGCACCCGAGCTCGGGCAGGCCGCGCTCACCATGGCCGACGGCTCGACCCGGACGGTCGACGTCGCGTGGGCGCCCGTCGACCCTGCCGACTACGCCGCCCCGGGCACCTTCACCGTGCGCGGCGTGGCCCAGGACGACTCACGCATGCCGGTGGAGGCGACTGTCACGGTCCTCGCCGCCCCCGCCCCCGCCGTCACGGTGGAGGCGGGCACGAGGTGCGTCGTCGGGCGGGTCGTGGAGACGGCCCGGGTGGCCAACCCCTCCACCGAGCCGGTGGAGGTCGGGGTCTCCTCGGCCTTCGGCACCCGGACGGTGACGGTCGGTCCGGACCGGACGGTGTCCCTCACCTTCAGCACGCGACAGCAGGCGGTGCCGGCCGGCGTGGTGTCGGTGAGCACGGCCGACGGCGGGACCGTGGGCGCGGCGTACGCCGCGCGCTCGTGCCCCTGACCGCATGACGGTGCGGGGCCTCCCGGCCCCGCACCGGCCGGCCCGGACGGGTTGGCAGACCCGGTGACCCGCGCCAGGCGCGGTGAGAGGAAGAAGCAATGACGCTCACACGGTTCCGTCGAGGGGTCTCGGGCGCCGCGGTCGCCGCCCTCGCGCTCTCCGGCGCCCTGCTCGTGGCCCAGCCCGCCGCCGCGGACGCCCGGCTCCTAGCCCACTACCCGCTCGACGAGAGGGCGGGCACGGTGGCCCTCGACGCCTCCGGCTCGGGACGGGACGGCAGCTACGTCGGCGGTCCGACGCTCACCGGCGGTGAGGGGGTGCGCCTGGACGGCACCGACGACCACGTCCGGCTCCCGGACGACCTCCTCGCCGGCCTCGGGTCGATCACGGTGAGCGCCGACGTCCTCGTCCGCGGCTCCCAGCGCACCCCGTACTTCATCTACGGCTTCGGCAACACCGACGCCTCGGGCGTCGGCAACGGCTACCTCTTCGCCACGGGGGACGCCTACCGGGCCTCGATCGCGACCGGCGACTGGAGCACGGAGCGGACGGTCAGCAGCGGCGCCAACCTGCCGCGCGACCGCTGGCAGACGATCACCTACACCCTCGACGACGCCTCGGACACCGCGCGGCTGTACCTCGACGGCGTCCAGGTCGCCGAGACGACCGGCGTCACGACGCGGCCGGGGGACATCGGCAACGGCGCGACGACGGCCAACTACCTCGGCCGGTCGGTCTATACCGCGGACAACCGCCTCGCCGGCAGCCTGCGCGACGTGCGCGTCTACGACTCCGCCCTGCCCGCCGCCGAAATCGCGGCGCTCGTCCCGTCCGACGAGACCCGCCTCGAACGCGACGCGGCGGTCCTCACCCTCGGCGACGTCTCGGCCGTCACCGAGGACCTCACCCTGCCCACCACCGCGCCCAACGGCTCGGCCGTCACCTGGACCTCCGAGGACGAGTCCGTGGTCTCGGCGACCGGCGCCGTCACCCGACCCGCCCCGGGCCTGCCCGCCGCCCGGGTGAGGCTCACCGCGACCCTGTCCCGGGGGGAGGCGACGCGCACGCTCGACGGCTTCGTCACCGTCCTGCCCCTGCCGGACGAGGACACCCGCGCGCAGGAGGACCTCGACGCGATCGTCATCCCGAACGCCGACGACGTCCGCGGCAACCTCACGCTGCCCACCACCGGGCCCGTCAACGGGAGCGAGGTCGTGTGGTCCGCGAGCCTGGCGGGCGTCGTCACGACGACCGACGCCGACGGCCGCCGCGCCGGGGTCGTCACCCGCGGCCAGGACGACACCGCCGTCACCCTCACCGCCACGGTGCCCGGCACCACCGCCGTGCGGGACATCCCGGTGACCGTGACCGCTGCGCCCGTCGACCTCGACACCGACTACACCGCCGGCTACCTGTGGACCCACTTCGCCGCCCAGGGCGGCTACGAGAAGATCTTCCTCGGCCACAGCGAGGACGGCCTGCACTGGACCAAGCTGGGCGGCAACCAGCCCGTCCTCGCCAACCTCGGCGGCGACCTCGGCGTGCGCGACCCGCACCTCGTGCGCTCGGCCGACGGCGACAGGTACTGGATCATCGGCACCGACCTCCACGCCGAGGGCGGTGGCCCCGGCGGGTCCGGCTGGGACCAGCTGAACGCGAGCCAGAACCTCGTCGTGTGGGAGTCGACCGACCTCGTCACCTGGAGCGACCAGCGCATCGTCTTCGCCGGGTTCCCCCACGCCGGCAACGTCTGGGCGCCCGAGGCGGTCTACGACGAGGCGAGCGGTGAGTACTACGTCTACTGGTCCGCGCGCGACCGCCGCGAGAACGAGACCGAGGACTGGGCGCTGCGCGTCTACGTCACCCGCACCCGCGACTTCGTGAGCTTCACCGAGCCGGAGGTCTGGGCCTCGCTCAACGAGCAGGGTGACGGCGAGGGCGGCCCGAACATCATCGACTCGACCATCGCCAAGGAGGGGGACACCTACTACCGGTTCTCCACCTCGGACTGGCACACGGTCATCGACACCGCACCGAGCCTCGACGGGCCGTGGACGACCGTCGTCGCCCGCGGCGAGGCGGCCGCCCACGGGCTGCGCGCCTCCATGGAGGGCCCGACCGTCTACCAGCTGCCCGACGGCCGTTGGGCCGTCATGGGCGACCAGAGCGGCTACTACGGGCACGTCACCGACAGCCTGGCGAGCCTGCAGTTCACCCAGCTCACCGTCGGCCCCGGCCCCGACCAGTACTCCTTCGACCAGCGCTTCCGGCACGGCTCGGTCCTGCGTCTCTCGGCGGCCGAGGAGCAGCGGCTCCTCGAGGCCTACGGGGACGGTGAGCCGCAGGAGCCTGGGGAACCCGGTGAGCCGCGGGGGCTCGTCGCCGAGTACACCTTCGAGGACGGCACGCTCACCGACGCCGTCGGCGAGGCCGACCTCACCGCGCACGGGACCGCCGCCGTCGTCACCGACCCCGAGCGGGGACAGGTGCTGCGCCTCGACGGCTCCGCCGGCGGGTACGCGGCCTTCCCGGTCGGCTTCTTCGACGGGCTCGACGAGCTCACCGTCTCCTTCGACATGAGGTCCGACCTCACGAGCGGGAACTTCTTCTCCTTCGCCTTCGGCCAGGGCGAGCAGGCCTACTACTTCCTGCGCACCCGCGGCGGGGAGGTGCGCAGCGCGATCACCCAGACCTCGTGGCGCGAGGAGTCCGCCGTCACCGGGTCCGTGAGCCCGGGCCAGTGGCACCGCTACGACGTCGTCCTGGACGGCGACACGATGGTCCTCTACGTCGACGGCGTGAAACTGGGCGAGAACACCGAGCTCAGCGCGACCGTGAGCGACCTGGGCACCGACCTCGTCGGCTACCTCGGCCGCTCGCTCTACGCGGCGGACGGCTACTTCCGCGGCGCCTACGACAACATCCGCGTCCACGACGTCGCGCTGCCGGCCGACGAGCTCATGGGGGCGGACCAGCTCATCGACGTCTCGCTCACCGACCCGTCGGTGCTCAAGATCGACCCCGTCGTCAGCGGCGCCGAGCGGACGGTGACCTTCCCGGTCCTCCCCGGCACCGACCTCACCTCCCTCGCCTCGACGTTCACGGCCGCCGCCGGCGTCACCGTGAGCCCGGCCCCCGGGACGGTCGTCGACCTCACCGAACCGGTGGAGTACACCCTGACCGCGGCCGGTGGTGCCACCTACACCTGGACGTTCACGGCCGTGGAGATGCGCAGCCCGGTGCTGCCGGGGCTGTACGCCGACCCGAACATCGCCGTCTTCGGCGACACGTACTACATCTACGCCACCACCGACGGGTACCCCGGCTGGGGCGGCAAGGACTTCTACGTGTGGACGTCGAAGGACCTCGTGAGCTGGGAGCGCTCGGCCGAGCCCTTCCTCACCCTCGACGGCGCGAACGGCAACGTCCCGTGGGCGACCGGCAACGCGTGGGCGCCCACGATCATCGAGCGGGACGGGAGGTACTACTTCTACTTCAGCGGCCACAACGCCACCTACGACCGCAAGACGATCGGCGTCGCCGTCGCGGACCACCCCGAGGGTCCCTTCACCGCCCAGCCCACGGCGATGATCCTCAACAACGAGACCGTGACGTCCGGGCAGGCGATCGACCCGGCCGCCTTCCACGACCCGGAGAGCGGGAAGTACTTCCTCTACTGGGGCAACGGCCGCCCGGTCTACGCCGAGCTGGCCGACGACATGGTCTCCCTCGTGCCCGGCACCATCCGGGAGCAGCAGGGCCTGACGGACTACCGCGAGGGCACCTTCGTCAGCTACCGGGACGGCACCTACCACCTCACGTACTCGATCGACGACACGGGCTCCCCGAACTACCGGGTGGGCTACGCGACGGCCGACAGCCCGCACGGGCCGTGGACCTACCGCGGCGTCATCCTCGAGAAGGACCCGTCGCTCGGGATCCTCGGCACCGGCCACAACTCGGTCCTCAACGTGCCCGGCACCGACGACTGGTACATCGTCTACCACCGGTTCGCGATGCCCGGCGGGAACGGGAACAACCGGGAGACGACGATCGACCGGCTGACGTTCGACGAGGACGGCTTCATGCAGCGGGTCACGCCCACCCTGGAGAGCGTCGGCCCGCAGCGCGTGGAGCTGCCGCCGGCCGGCCCCGCCCTCACCGTCACCGCCGAGACCCGCTGCGTCGTCGGGAAGGTCGTCACCGCCGTCCGGGTGGCGAACGAGTCCGCCGAGGCCGTCACGGCCACCGTCTCCACGCCGCACGGGACACGCACCCTCACCGTCGGCGCGGGCTCGACGTCCTCGGTCGCCCTCACCACCCGCCTCACCGCGGTCCCCGCCGGTGAGGCCACCGTGACGGTCGAGGGCCACGCCCCGGTGACCGCCGCCTACGGCCCGTCCTCCTGCCGATGACCACCCTGGAGAGTGACATGAGCATCCTGTCCCGACTGGGAAGGGCGGCCACAGCCGGCGCCGCCCTCACCGCCCTCGTCCTCGGAGGGGTGGTGAGTGCCCAGGCCGACGTCCCCGACGACGGCCTCGTGGCCGAGTACCTCTTCGACCAGACCTCGGGCGCCACCGTCCCGAACACGGCCCCCACCGACGTCGGGCCCGCCGTGGTCCGCAACGTCCGGGACACCGACTGGACCGGCAGCGCGATGACCATGCGCGGCGGGTCCAAGACCTCGACCGGCAACTGGGTCGAGCTCCCCGACGACCTCCTCGCCGGCCAGGAGTCCGCCACCGTCACCGCCGAGGTCAAGGCCTCGGCTGCCATGCTCGACGGGTTCCACTTCCTGTGGACCATCGGCAACGACTCCTCGGCGACCGAGTACTTCTTCGCCTCGCTCAACTGCGGCTCCGGGCGCGCGCCGCTCGTCGGACTCAAGTCCGGTGGGGTCGAGCGGCTCGTCCAGTCCGCCTCGTGCGGCCTCAGCGCGAACCAGTGGGTCAACGTCACCACTGTCGTCGACGGCGCGGCGGGCACCGCCTCGCTCTACCTCGACGGGACGCGGGTCGCCCACGGGGCCATGGAGACCACGCCCGGCGACGTCCTCGACCAGTCGCTCAACACGATCGGCCGCGCGCCGTGGCCCGACCCGCTGTTCCAGGGCGCCGTCTCCGCCTTCCGCGTCTACGACCGCGCGCTGAGCGCGGACGAGGTCGCCGAGGTGTCGGCGACCGACGTCCAGGCCCACGCCGACGAGCTGCGCGCCCAGGCGCAGGCCGTCCTCACCGGGCTCGACCTCGCCGACGTCGAGACGAGCTCCGACCTCGACCTGCCCACCGCGGGCGGACGCGTCACCTGGACGTCGAGCGACCCGGCGGTCGTCGCCCCGGACGGCGCCGTCACCCCGCCGCTCGCCGGCCAGGAGGCCGTCACCGCCCTGCTCACCGCGACCGCCTCGATCCGCGGGATCGGCGTCAGCCAGGCCATCACCGTCACCGTGCTGCCCTCGACCGAGACCCCCGCCGAGCGGGCCGAACGGCTCGCCGGACGCGTCGTCGTCCCGCCGGTCGTGGCCTCCGGGACGGCTCTGCCGCCGGCGCCCGACGGCACGAGCGTCGTCGTCGAGTCGGTGACCGGCGCCGACGTCGTCGACGGCACGATCGTCGCCGACGAGCCGGTCGACGCCGTCATCACCCTCCGCGTCACCGACACGGCGACCGGCGCGAGCACCGCGCGCACCTTCACCACCCGGGTGCTCCCGGACGCGACGCGACTCCTCGCCTACAGCCGCGTCCCGACGAGCGCGAGCGAGGCGAACAACGCCGACGTCGCGCTGAGCATGCACCTGGCCCTGGAGGAGGGCGAGGGCTGGACCCCGCTCAACGAGAACTACGGCATCTTCTTCCCCCGGACGTCGACGACGCCCCCGATCGAGGGGACGTCGGCCAGCATCGTCCGCAGCCTGCGCGACCCGCACCTCTTCCACCTGGCCGACGGCTCGTTCGGCATCGTCGCCACCCGCACCGCCCGCAACGGCGGTTCCGACGGCACGCAGGCGTCGAGCATGCTCCTCGCGCGCAGTGACGACCTGCTGGGCTACGAGGAGGTCGGCCTCGTCGACCTCGGTGTCACGAGCGGCGTCAACGACCCCGCGGTCGTCTACGACAGCGCCGCCGAGCGCTACGTCGTCACGTGGACCTCGGACGCCGGGTCGGCCATGTACACGACGTTCGCCGACCTCACCGACCCGTCCACCCGCTCGGCCGCCCAGCGCGGCACCGTCGCGGCCACCGGGGGCATCGGCGAGGCCGGGGTGCCGAGCTTCGCCACCGGCAACACGCTGCCCGTCACGGCGGACGTCGTCGAGGCGTTGCGGGTGCGGTTCGGGCGCATCGTCAACACCGAGGTCCGCCCGCTCGAGGGCGTGACCCTCGAGGAGGGGAGCGAGCTCGCCGCCGCGGACCTGCCCGCCCGGGCCGAGCTCGGCTACACCGACGGCTCGACGGCCACCCGCGCGATCGAGTGGGACGCCGACTCCCTCGCCGCCGTCGACACCACGACTCCCGGGGACTACCAGGTCACCGGCACCATCAAGGCGCCCCAGTACGCGACGCCGTTCGCCGACGAGCGTGCCGACCCGACGATCTTCCGGTTCGACTGGAACGGGCAGCAGAAGTTCCTCATGATCGCGACCGAGGACCTCGACATGAACCCGATCGATCCCGCCAACGGCCCGCACATGCCGTTCCGGGTGGCCGACCGGGTGGAGGACCTCTCCGACGAGGCGGTCCGGGACGGTCGTACCGTCGAGGTCGACCTGCTCCGCGCCGGTGACACCGACGCCGACGGTGGGGTGATGACCGGGTGCTTCTGGGCACCGGAGATCCACCTCATCGACGGCACCCTCTCCATCCTGTTCATGCCCTGCTACGACGGCTCGAACGGCCGGCCGGACATGTGGACCGGGCGCGCGAGCATCATCCAGCTCAAGCAGGACGACGAGGGCAACCACCTCGACCCGGCCGACCCGGCGAGCTGGACGAAGGCGCAGAAGGTGCTCCGGGCGGACGGGTCGATCCTCAACCCGATCCAGAACATCTCGCTCGACATGACGTACTTCCAGGACTCCGGGCAGTCCTACTACGTGTGGCAGATGCTCGGGGCGCTGTTCATCGCCCGGACGGACCCGAGCGACCCGACGCGTCTGACCTCCGAGCCGGTCCGGGTCACCGCGCCGGAGTTCGCGTGGGACAACACCATCGCCGAGGGCGCCAACGTCCACGTCCGGGACGGGGTGATCTACATGATCTACTCCGGGTCCACCGTCGGTGACACCTACACCACCGGCCTCCTCACCGCGCCGGCGGGGCAGGACGCCGACCTCACCGACCCGGAGGTGTGGACGAAGCTCGGCTACCCGGTCCAGAAGTCGGGGATCTTCAACGGTGAGTGGCAGCTCGGCACCGGCCACGGGATGTGGTCCCACGACGAGGACGACAACCTCCTCTACGTCTTCCACGCCCGCACCGACAACCGCGGGCTGTCCGGCCGCGACATGTTCGTCCGCCGCGTCCACTGGGCCGCGGACGGCATGCCGGTCTTCGACATGGAGGCCCACGAGGAGATCGCCCCCGGGAACGAGACGGTCACGGTCACGGTGACCGTGGCGCCCTCGGATGGGCTCGACGTCACGGCCACCGTCGACACCCGGTGCGTCGTCGGACGGGTGACCCAGGCCGTCCGGGTGACCAACGGCGAGGAGGTGCCGGTCGAGCTGACCCTCACCTCCGAGTACGGGACGCGGACCGCGACCCTCCAGCCCGGCCGCACCGCCTCCTACGCGTTCTCCACGCGGCAGGCGGACCTCCCGGCGGGGGCGGTGACGGTCGCTGCGGAGGCGACCGTCGACGGCGGGTCGGTCGAGGACTCCGTCACGGTGACGCACGCGGCGCGCACCTGCTGAGCCGGCGGCCCGCCCCCGCACGGGGGCGGGCCGCCCACCACCTGAACCCCTTGGGCACTGTCGATGTGTGCGATAACATGAGGGCGACGGACGATGGGTGTCCGTTGCGCAGGACGATGACGTTGGGAGCGCACTCGTGATGGTGCAGTGCACTGCGGGCCGGCGGGGCGACCGGTGTTCACCGCGGGGTCCTCGAATGTGCTGCCGCGAGTTCTCGAAACGCTCGGGAATTACCGGAAGAATGCGCGCCCCGCACGCCCGTCGGACTTCCTTGTGCACGCTAACATCCGCTGTTACGATCGAGCGATCGGTGAGTGACGCCGCATTACGGGACGTTCTCACCGAGTTCGAATGTGAAGAATCTCCGTGGTCGCCGCGCGCGGCGTCGTCCAACTCGCCGGGCGGCCGTCCCCGCGTGGCCGGGAAGGGCTCGGTCGACGACGACCTGGAGGACTGAACAGTGCGCCGCGCAGGAGCGGTGCGTCGCGGGGGATGGGCAGTAGCAGGGGTACCACCACGTAGGACGGTGACCGGACGGACCGGTCGCTCGCACGTTCGGCTCGGAGACATGCCGGCCGGGAACTGGAGACACGAATGAACAAGAAGGGTCTGCTTGCCCGCGCCGGTATCGGCGCGACAGGGGCGATGCTCCTCATGGGCGGCGCCGGCGTGGCCGTCGCCGACGAGATCGCCGGCGAGGACGTCGAGGTCAACGTCGAGATCCAGGAGCTCGAGCCCGTCGGTGCGCTGACGATGAGCGTGGCTGCCGACTCGACCTCGCTGACCGAGGTCGACTCCGGTGACCCGGAGATCCGCCAGTTCGACGGGACGCTGCCGACGGTCACGGTCGCCGACGACCGCGAGGAGGTCCCGGAGAGCGTCTTCTGGTACGTCACCGGTCAGTCCTCCGCGTTCTCCGCCGACGGTCTGCCCGCGCTCGGTGCCGAGCACCTCGGCTGGACGCCGAACCTCATCACCGACGACGGCAACGTCGCCGAGGGCGACGAGGTCCTCACGGTCCTCGACGAGGGGGACGACGCCGTCGGTCTCGTCGCCGAGGAGCTCCTCGCGCTGACGTTCGACTCCAGCGAGGCGCGCCCCACCGGTGAGTGGGACGTGAACGCCGACCTGTTCCTCAAGACGCCGAGCGACGTCGCGCCGGGCAGCTACTCCGCCACCATCACGCTCACCCTCTGGGAGGATGCGTACTGACCGGTCGCCGGACCGACTGACTGACGGGTCGGGGTCGCGCCTCGGCGCGGCCCCGACCCAGACTCATGGGACTGCCAGTGACCACTGCACCTCGCCCCGCGCTCCGCGTGGCCCTCGTCTCCGTCCTCGCGCTCCTCGCCGCCCTCCTCCTGTCGGCGCCGGTGGCGGCGCAGACGCAGGAGCCCGCCGTCCGTTGGTCGACCACGCCCGCGGACGAGAACGGGCCCGACGGCCGGCGCGCGGTCGAGCACACCCTCGACCCCGGTGAGGTGGTCGAGGAGCACCTCGCCGTGCGCAACGTCAGCAGCGAGGAGGTCACCTTCTCCCTCGACGCCGCCGACGGCTTCTACACCCGCACCGGCCGGTTCGACATGCTCGCCTCCGGCGAGGAGTCGGTGGGGGCCGGGACGTGGATCACGCTGCCGGAGACCGTCACGGTCGCCGCCGGGGAGACCGAGGTCGTCCCGTTCACCATCGAGGTGCCGCCCAACACCGAGCCGGGTGACCATGCCGCCGGCATCACCGCCTCGGTCCGGTCGGTGCAGACGGCCGAGGGTGGCACGAGCGTCGGCGTGGAGAGCCGGGTCGGCTTCCGCGTGACGACCCGGGTCACCGGTGAGCTCACCCCGTCGGCCGCCGTGGAGAACGTGCGCGGCAGCTACGAGGGGAGCTGGAACGCCTTCCGTCCCGGGCAGGTCTCCGTCTCCTTCGACGTCGTCAACGAGGGCAACACCCGCCTGTTCGTCGACGGCACGGTCTCGGCCGGCGGCAGCACCGTCGGGCTCACGGACGAGCACCCCGAGGAGGTCCTGCCGGGTGACACCCGCAGCCTCGCGGTCGTCGTCGACGGCGTGTGGCCGTGGTTCGCCGTGCCGCTCGAGGTCGCGGTGGTCCCCGAGATGCTCGCGATGGACGGCTCGACGGCGGTGCTCGACCCCGTCGTCGTCAGCGTCGTCGTGTGGGCCGTCCCGTGGCCCCAGCTCCTTCTCCTCCTCGGTGCCGTCCTCCTCGTCGGGGCGGTCCTGTGGGGCAGGCGCTCCTCGCGCCGCAGGCTCGAGCGGATGCTCGAGCAGGCGCGCGACGAGGGACGCCGGTCCGCGGTCGAGGACCCCGCCGCGACCCCCTGAGCCCCGCGGGCGTCGGGAGCGGCCGACCCCGCGCGCAAGCAGCGGCATCTTGCTAATGTTAGCGATAACGTCACCGGCTGGGACGCCGGTACGACCATGCTCGACGGAGAACGATGGCGCCCATCCGCGACGCTCGGCCCCGGGCCCTGGTGCCCGGTGAGGCACGCGCGCCGCGGCGCCCCGAACGCAGCAGGACCACACGACGACGTGCGACGACGCGCGTCCTCCAGAAGGAAGGACAAGCTATGAGACGACGACGACTAGTGGCCGCCGTGGCGACCGCGGCACTCGGAGCGGGCATGCTCGCGGCGGTACCTGCCGCGACGGCTGCCGAGCCCCCGGCGGACGGGCTCGTGCTGCACTACCCCCTCACGGGGCGGGGCGGCACCACGGCGCAGGACGCGTCCGGCAACGGGCGTGACGGGCAGATCGTCGGCGGTGCCGAGCTCGGCGCCGGCGGCGTCACGCTCGACGGCAGCGACGACCACGTCGTCCTGCCGGACAACATCACCGCGGGCCTGGACGCCATCACGGTGTCCATGGACGTGCTGCTCGAGCCGCCCCACAGCGGCAACTACTTCCTGTTCAACCTCGGCAACCCGGCCGTCGGCACCCCGCAGTCCGGCAACGGCTACCTGTTCGTCACCGACACACCGAACGTCGCCCGGGCCGCGATCTCACCGGCCGCGTGGGGCGGGGAGCAGAACGTCCTCGGGACCCAGAAGTTCACCCGCGGCGTGTGGCAGCACGTGACCTTCACCCTCGCGGGTGGCACCGGCAGCCTCTACGTCGACGGCGAGCGCGTCGGGCAGAACACCGAGATCACGATGACCCCCGGGGACATCGGCAACGGCGTGACGACCGCGAACTACATCGGACGCTCCGCCTACGACGCCGACCGCCGGGTGGACGGGAGCATCAAGGACTTCCGCGTCTACGACCGGGCGCTGTCGGCGGAGGAGATCGACGCGCTCGTGACCGCGAACGCCGAGGCCTCCCTCGCGCTCGACGCGGAGGGGCTGACCCTCCCCGACCTGGACGCGGTGACGAGCAACCTCGACCTGCCCGCCGCCAGCCCGGGCGGCTCGGCCGTCACCTGGGCGACGTCCGACCCGTCCGTCGTCACCGCCGACGGCGTGATCACGCGCCCGGCAGCGGACGAGGAGCCGGCCACGGCCACCCTCACCGCGAGGCTGAGCCAGCGCGGGCTGACTCGTGAGCAGGTCTTCGAGGTCACGGTCCTCCCGCTGCCAGCGGACGAGGCCCGCGCGCAGGCCGCGGCCGACGCGCTCGTCGTCCACGACGTCGACGACGTCCGCGGCAACCTGTACCTCCCCACGAGCGGCACCGACACCGCGACCGTCACCTGGGAGAGCTCGGACCCCGGCGTCATCACCGCCACCGGCGAGGTCTCCCGGCCCGCCGCCGGCGAGGCAGCCGCCGAGGTCGCGCTCACCGCGAGCGTCACCGTCGGCGCGAGCACGGTGACCCGCGTCTTCGACGCCACCGTCCCGCCGCTGCCCGAGGCGCAGCCGTACGAGGGCTACCTCTTCTCCTACTTCCTCGGAGAGGGCCTGGAGCACGGCGAGCAGGTGTACTTCTCGCTCAGCCAGGGCAACGACCCCCTCGCCTACACCACGCTCAACGACGGCGAACCGGTCATGGTGTCGACCAGCGGCGAGATGGGGCTGCGCGACCCGTTCATCATCCGTTCCCCGGAGGGCGACAAGTTCTACCAGATCGCCACCGACCTGCGGATGTGGAACCAGTCGAGCGGGAGCTGGGACCAGGTCCAGCGTCAGGGCAGCCGCAACGTCGTCGTCTGGGAGTCCACGGACCTCGTCAACTGGTCCGAGAGCTGGGTCGCCGAGGTCGCGCCGGAGAACGCCGGCAACGCCTGGGCGCCGGAGATCTTCTACGACGACAGCATCGGTGAGTACGTCGTGTTCTGGGCCTCGAAGCTCTACGCGGAGGACGACCCCGACCACACGGGCGCCGCGCACAACCGGATGATGTACTCCACGACCCGCGACTTCCGGAACTTCAGCGAGCCCGAGATCCTCATCGACACCGGCTCCTCCGTCATCGACACGACGATGATCGAGCACGACGGCGACGTCTACCGCTTCTCGAAGAACGAGGAGAACCGCACCGGCTCGAACCCGGGCGGCAAGCACGTCTTCCAGGAGGTCGGGTCCGGACCGCTCACCGACGACTTCGAGCTCGTGAGCGAGGCGGTCGGCGCGGGCAGCATCAACCAGGGCGAGGGACCCCTCGTGTTCAAGTCGAACACCGAGGACCGCTGGTACCTGTTCATCGACGAGTACGGCGGCCGCGGGTACGTGCCGTTCACGACGACGGACCTCGCGAGCGGGGAGTGGACGATGATCGGCTCGGCCGACTACTCCTTCTCCCAGCGCTACCGGCACGGCACCGTCCTGCCGGTCACCGGCGCGGAGTGGGAGGCGCTCGACAACGCCTACGGCGAGGGCCGGGTCACCGACCAGGAGGCCGTCGAGGCCGCCGCCGCCGCGCTCGCCATCCCGAACGTCGACGACGTCCGCGGCAACATCACCCTCCCGACCGAGGGGGAGGAGGGGACCGCCGTCGTGTGGGCCTCGAGCGACCCGGACGTCATCACGACCGACGGCGTCGTCGCCCGTCCCGCCCACGGGCAGGACCCGGTGACGGTCACGCTCACCGCCACCGTCACCAAGGGGGCGGCGAGCGAGGTGCGGACCTTCGAGGCCGTCGTCGTCCCGCTGCCCGTGCAGGAGGAGCGCGAGGCGTACTTCTTCCCCCACTTCAAGGGCGAGAGCACGGCCGACGGCGAGCAGGTCTACTTCGCCGCGAGCCGTGGCAACAACGCCCTGGACTGGACGCCGCTGAACGACGACGACGTGGTCCTGGAGTCCACACTGGGTGAGCAGGGGCTGCGTGACCCCTTCATCATCCGCTCGCCGGAGGGTGACCGCTTCTACCTCCTCGCCACCGACCTCAAGACCTACCGTCCCGGGCAGGGACCCGACTTCGCGCGGGCCCAGCAGTCCGGCTCGCTCTCGCTCATGATCTGGGAGTCCACCGACCTGGTGACCTGGAGCGAGCAGCGCATGGTCGAGGTCAACACCCCCTACGCCGGGAACACGTGGGCACCGGAGGCGCACTACCTGGAGGACCAGGGGATGTACGCCGTGTACTGGGCCTCCAACCTCTACGACACGACGGACGTCGCCGGGCGCAGCACCTTGGACAGCTACAACCGGATGATGATCTCCTTCACCCGGGACTTCGTGACCTTCACCGAGCCGGAGGTGTGGATCGACATCCGCCGCCAGCCCGGGCGGGGCATGATCGACTCCACGGTCGTGGAGCACGAGGGGACGTACTACCGCTTCACCAAGGACGAGCGCAACGACATCATGGAGGTCCTGCTCGAGAAGTCGCCGGACCTGCTGCGCTACCAGGAGGGTGCCGTCGGCACGTCGTGGGAGCTCGTCACCGAGCGGATCGGCTCCGGGGACCCGCTGCGTCACGCCGAGGGACCCACCGCGTTCAGGGCGAACCCCGGTGACGTGAACATCGAGCCCGGCCAGGACACGTGGTTCCTCTTCCAGGACTGGCCGCCGTACGGCGGGGGAGACGGGTACGTCGCGTTCTCCTCCACCGACCTCGACGACGCCGACAGCTGGACGCACGAGCCCGGCCTCAACCTCCGCGCCCGGCACGGCACGGTCCTGCCGATCACGCGTGCCGAGCACGAGCGGCTGCTCCGCGCCTACCAGCCGGACGCGCTCGTGGAGTCGGTCGACACGGTCGAGGTCACCACGCAGGCCGGCGTCGCGCCGGAGCTGCCGGCGACGGTGGGCGTCACCTACGCCGACGGGTCGACCGGTGACCTGCCGGTGACGTGGGAGGAGATCGACCCCGCCTCCTACGCCGCGCCGGGGCAGCTCGAGGTGGCCGGTGAGATCGAGGGCGTGTGGCTCGAGGCGCGTGCGACGGTCACGGTCGAGGCCGCCGGCCCGCACGTCACGGTCGAGGCGGACACGCGGTGCGTGCTCGGCAGGGTGGTGATCACCGCGCGGGTGACCAACGAGGGGGCCGCGCCGGCCGAGGTGGAGATCGCCACCGCCTACGGCACCCGGACGGCCACCGTCGACGGCGGGCGGACGAGCTCGTACGCCTTCACCACGCGCCTGGCCCAGGTGCCCGCGGGCGAGGTCGGCGTGACCTCGGCCGGCGCGTCCACCAGCGCGGCCTACGCGGGACGTTCGTGCGGCTGAGCGGACGGTGACGGCTCGGCCCCCTGGTGAACCGGCCAGGGGGCCGAGCCGTACTCGCCACGCACGTCGTCCACGGTCACGACGACCTCCGGAGCGAATTCCCGAGGCGACAGGCGATGGTAAAAATAGTGCGTTAGCGATAACATCGGAATTGGACTGTAGTTCGGGCGGACTCAAAGGACAATGGCATGTCTAAGTCGATCGTTCACGCATTCCGGGCAGCGGCGCTCGGAGTGCTGATCCTGGCGGTGCCGCTCACGGCTACGGCCCAGGAGGCGGAGCCCGGAGGGGCCGACGTCGGGGTCGAGGTCGAGATCACCCCACGCCCTGCCGAGCCGACCACCGAGCCGACCGTGCCGGCGACCCCGCCGGCGACCGACCCCACGACCGCTCCCGGCGTGGCGCCGACGGTCCGGCCGACCACCCCGCCCCCCAGCGGCAGCCTCCAGGAGACCGGCTTCACCGGCCTCCAGGCGCTCGTCGCAGCCGGCGTGCTCGTGCTCGCCGGTGGCGCGGTGCTCGTCCACCGCCGACGCACGGCCTGACCCGCACCCGAACGCCGCGGCGCCGCCCTCCCGAGGGTGCGGCGCCGCGGCG
>NZ_VDFS01000060.1:100862-111896 GCF_006151955.1 Georgenia sp. 311
GCACACGCAGCCCCGCGCGGTAGCGCTCGAGGTAGGCCGCGTAGCCGGCGACGTCGGCGGGGTCCGGCTCGACGGTCGTGACCTCCGCGCCCGCGAAGACGCGGGAGTCGAGGTAGGTGCCGAGGTCCGTCTCCGCCGCGGCGTGGAGGTAGGACGCGAGGACGGCGATGCCCCACGCACCGCCCTCCGATGCGGTCTGCCCGACCGCCACGGGGACCCCGAGGGCTCCGGCGAGCAGCCGCTGCGAGACGCCGGGGGTGCGGAAGATGCCGCCGTGGGCGAGCATGAGGTCGATCTCGACACCCTCGCCGTGGAGCACCTCCATGCCGAGGCTGAGCGTGCCGAACATGCTGTACACCTGTGAGCGGACGAAGTTCGCCAGGCTGAGCTCGCTGTCGGGCGTGCGCACCACCAGGGGCCGCCCCTCGGCGAGACCGGTGATCGGCTCGCCGGCGAGGTAGTTGTAGGACAGCAGGCCGCCGGCGTCGGCGCTGCCGGACAGGGCCTCGCCGAGCATCACCTCGTAGACGGCGTCGGGGGTGAGGTCGAGCCCGGCCGCCGCGGCGAACCGGGTGAACATCGCGGCCCACGCGGCGAGCTCGCTCGCCCCGTTGTTGCAGTGGACCATCGCCACCGCGTCCCCTGCGGGGGTCGTCACGACGTCGAGCTCGTGGTGCGCGCTGCGCAGCGGGCGCTCGAGGACGACCATCGCGAAGATGCTCGTCCCGGCGCTGACGTTGCCCGTGCGCGGGGCCACGGAGTTCGTGGCGACCATGCCCGTGCCGGCGTCGCCCTCGGGCGGGCACAGGGGGATGCCCGCCTGCAGGGTCCCGGTCGGGTCGAGGAGCGCGGCGCCCTCGGTGGTGAGCAGGCCGGCGGACTCGCCCGCGGTGAGCACGGTCGGCAGGAGGTCGAGCACCCGGGCGCCGGGCAGCCGGTCGCCCGCGAGGTCGTCGAGCTGGGTGAGCATCCGGGCGTCGTACGTCCCGGTCGCGGGGTCGATGGGGAACATGCCCGAGGCGTCGCCCACCCCGAGCACCCGGCGACCGGTGAGCCGCCAGTGGACGTAGCCCGCGAGGGTGGTGAGGAACCGGATGTGGGGCACGTGCGGCTCGGCGTCGAGGACCGCCTGGTGGAGGTGGGCCACCGACCACCGCAGGGGGATGTTCACCCCGAACAGCCCGGAGAGCTCGGCGGCGGCCGGGCCGGTGGAGGTGTTGCGCCACGTGCGGAAGGGCACGAGCAGCTCGTCGGCGGCGTCGAACGCGAGGTAGCCGTGCATCATCGCCGAGACGCCGAGGGCGCCGTAGGTCGACGGCCGCAGCCCGTAGCGCCGCTCGACGTCCTCGACCAGCGCGGCGTAGGCCGCCTGCACGCCCGACCACACCGACTCCAGGGAGTAGGTCCACGTCCGGTCGACGAGCTGGTTCTCCCACTCGTGCGAGCCGGCGGCGAGCACCTGCGCGGGCGAGGGCCCGACGAGGCAGGCCTTGATGCGGGTCGAGCCCAGCTCGATGCCCAGCGACGTGCGTCCGCTGAGGATCGCCTCGCGCGTCTCGCTGTCCGTCGCGAGCCGGTCGGCGGTGCCTTGGTACGTCACTGGTCCTCCATCGGATCTGCCGCGTGTTCCGTCGTCATGTTATTGCTCACGCCCCTTCCCACGTGCGACATCCGCCGCGCCGCCTGCGCGGGCACGCGGAAGGGGCGCCCCCGACGGGGACGCCCCTTCCCCTGCACGTGCTGCTAGCCGCAGGACCCGGCGGCGTACGGCGCCTCGACCTGCGTGGTGGTCTGCTCACCGTCGACGACGGCGGAGACGTCCACCGTCACCGTCCCGGCCGGGACGCTCGTGGCCCGGGTGGTGAAGGCGTGGGTGAAGTTGCGCCCCTCCGCCACACCGGTGGCGGACCGGCTGCCCCACGAGGACGTGGCGGTGAGGTCCACCGCGACCTCGCTGCCGTTGGACACCCGCACGGTGACCACGGTGCGTCCGGCCACGCAGCGCGTGTCCGCGGTGGCCGTGACGCCGTCGAGCGGGCTGCCCAGCGGCGCCGTGTCGGAGGACGCGAGGAGGATGTCGTGGCCGAGGAACTCGGCGGTGACCTCCGGCCCCGTCGCGGCCTCGGGCAGCGTCACCTCGGCGACCCCGTCGGTGAGGTGGACCGTCTGTGACCACTCACCCGCGGAGAAGCGGACCTGGCCGCCGGTCTCGAACCCGTCGGCGGCCTCGACCGTCGCGGTGGCGACGCGGCCCTCGACGCTCAGCTCGGTGGTGGTGGCCACGTCGCTGTTCGGGATGCCGCGGATGTCGTTCCACTCGCGCAGCGTGATCGGGATGACCGTGCCGTGCCGCGGGCGCGGCACGCCGGCGTTGGTCATCGTGATCGGCTGGGGGTCCCAGGTGGGCGCCTCGATGTCCTCGCTGCACGCCGCCTGGTAGCCGCCGCCGTTGGTGTACCGGTCGCCCCACAGGTAGAACTGGCCGGGGCACGCGGTGTCACCGGGGTTCGCCTGGAAGAGCACCGGGCCCTCGTAGCCCTGGCCCGCGTCCCACGTCGTGCGCCCGAGCGCCGGGGCGAGCAGCTCCCAGTTGTCGATGTCGCTGTCGAGGAAGTCGGTGTGCTTCTCGGAGAAGAGGTCCGAGCCGGCGTTGCCGGCCTCGTTCTTCGTCACCCGGTAGTAGTAGTCACCGACCTTGAGCGCGGTCGTGTCGATCCGCGACTGCGGGTAGGGGTCCTGCCACACCTGGGGCTCGGAGAAGGTCCGGAAGTCGCGCGTCGTGTTGTACCACATCTGCGCGTTTCCCTGACCGGTGCGGTTGACCGGGTCGTTCCACAGCGACTGCGCCCAGAACACGGCGTAGGCGCCGATCTCCTCGACCCACAGCGACTCCGGCGCGAAGGCGTTGCCCGCGTCCTCCGGGGCCACCTCGACGTGGCGCTGGGGCGTCCAGCTGACGAGGTCGTTGGACTCGAAGACCTCGATGTACTGGGTGTCGTTGATCGCGTAGCCGCCCTGGTCGTACCAGTTGAGGTCGGTGGCGATCATGTAGAACGTGTCGCCGTCGGGGGAGCGGACGATGTGCGGGTCGCGCAGGCCCTGGTCTCCCAGCTGGGAGATGAGGGACGGGCGACCACCGGTGAGACCGGTCCAGTCGAGGGCGGTGTTGCCGTTCGACGTCGCGAACATGATCTGCTCGCCGTCGGCGAGGTTCTCCCCCTTGAAGTACCCGAGGAAGTAGCGCTCCATCTCCTCGGTGCGCGGCAGCGACCGGACGGTGAAGGGGAAGGTCTTCGTCTCCGAGGACCCGCCCTTCGTGATCGTGGCCGTGAGCGTGCCCGAGACGTCGGCGTGGCCGTAGGCGGGCCGGGTCACCTCGCCGGTCGGCGTGATGAGGTCGGACGTCGAGGTCCACGTGATCGTCGACCCGAACTCACCCTCGGCCGGGAGCGTGAGGTTGCCGCGGACGTCGTCGGTGTTGTCGACCTCGAGGTCGTAGGCGTCGCGGTCGACGGCGTCGGCGTCGACGAACTCGGCCTTGACGACCACCGGGATCTCCCGGACGGTGACGTCGTAGGCGCCCTTGCGGACGGTGGCCGTCAGCGTCACGGTCGCGTCGGGCTGACCGACGGCGGGCCGGGTGACGCGTCCGGTGACCGCGACGTTCGGGGCGCTCGCCGGCGGGGTGTAGATGTCGACGACGGACGGGTCGGAGGAGGTCCACGTGATCGTGGAGCCGGCGACCGAGCCGAACTCGGGCAGGACGATGTCGCGGACGATGGCCTCGGTGAGGCCGAGGTCGATCGCCTCGGCGTCCGCCCGCACGCCCGTGGAGACCGTCTCGTCGGCGAGCGCGAGGGCCTCGTCCAGGCTCACCGCGCGGTCGTAGACACGGAAGTCCCGGATGGTGCCGCGGAAGGAGTAGTCCTCGGCCACCTGCGAGCGGGCGAGGAAGTTGCAGTTGGTCCCCGAGGCGTGCACGGACGGCGGGGTGGTGAGGTTGGTGGCCTGCGCGTAGCGCACGCCGTCGACGTAGACGATGCCCGTCCACGTCGTGCCGTCCGCGTTGGGCGTCTGGGTGTAGGTCACGTGCTTCCACGCGCCCTCGAGCAGCCGGCCACGGTCCTGCATGAGGTTCTGGTTGCCCACGGCCACCCGGAAGCGCTCACCGGGTCGCGGCGCGGTGTTCGAGGCGTAGATCGAGCCCTGGAGCCCGGCGTCGGCCTCGCAGGTGCCGGTCTTGGAGCCGAGGCTCCACATCTGGTGGTTGCCGACGTTCGCCGGGTCGACCCAGACCTCGTAGTCCACGGTGAGGCTGGTCATCCCCGCCGTGAGGTTGTTCGGGAGGCGGACGTAGCCGCCGGTGAGGGAGTTCTCGTAGGAGTCGGGGTTGAACCGCACACCCTCGCCCGTGAGGCTCACCTTGTCGCCGTTGACGAGCTCGGCGTTCGCCGCGCTGCCGGCGCTGCCGGTGTTGGCGAGCACGGTGCCCGCGGTCTCGTCGAGGCGGAAGTGGTGGACGAGGCCCTCGCTGAGCTCCTCGTCGCTGAACGCGACCCGCTCGAGGACGGTGACGGCGAACTCGCGCGAGGTGGTGAGCCCGCGGTGGGCCACCGTCGCGGTGAGGGTCGCCGTCGCGTCCCCGGCGCCCGGCTCGGGGCGGGTGACCCGGCCCGACTCGGTGACGACCGACGGGTCGCTCGTGCTCCAGGTCAGCCCCGGGAAGCTGGGCAGGGTGACGTTCTCCTCGAGCGCGCTGGTGTCCGGCAGGCTGACCGAGTCGATCATCTCGGTGAGGTTCCCGGCGGCGAGGTCGGCCGAGAGCTCGGCGACGTCGGCGGCGGGCAGCGCCGCGGAGTAGATGCGGAAGTCCTTGATGGCGCCGGCGAACTGCGCCGGGCGGCCGGTCGTCGCGTTGGAGCGGCCGATGAAGGCCGACGGTGCGGTGATGTCGCCGGGGCGCACGGTCACCGCCTCGTTGCTGCCCACGAGCACGCCGTTCTCGTAGACGTGCATCGTGCCGGGCGCCTCGGCGGTCCCGCCCTCGATCGTCACGGCGACGTGGGTCCACTCGTTGCGCGGCAGTCCCAGCGGGGCGCCGGCGGTCTGCGCGGTGCCGCTGGGAGCGGCGATGCTCACCTCGTGACGGGCGAAGATCGCGTTGTCGTTGCCGGGTGAGGCGGTGAGGTTGCCGCCGTTCTCCGAGGCGAGCCCGAAGGTGTACATCGGGGCGCCGGGTGCGGTGCCGGCGGCGCGCACGTCGAAGGCGATCGTCACGTCGTCGAGCCCGGTGAGCAGCGAGTCCGGCAGCTTGACGGCGGGCAGGGTGCCGGGGGTGTTGGAGCCGCCGGGGAGGTTGATGCCGCGGCCGGCGCGCCAGGTGGCGGTGCCGGCGCCGTTGTTGACGACCTCGGCGTGCCGGTCGTTGCCCGACGAGTCGGCGACGGCGGTGCCGCTCGTCTCGTCGAGCCGGTAGTGGGCGACGAGGCGCTCGTCGCTCGGCTCGGCGTCGGGCTCCGAGGATGCCGGGACGGCGGCGGCCGCCCCGAGGACCATCGTCAGGGCCGCGACCGCCCCGACTGTCCTGAGGCGCGTGCGTGTGTGTGGTCTGGGTGACATGGACCCTCCTCGGTCCGGTCGCGACGACGGTGCCGCGACTGCGTGCGTGGGTGGTGGCAGGTGGGCGGAGGTGGCGGGCGCTGCCGGCTCCGTCCGTGTGCCGGACGACGAACCTCGACCTCCTTTCCCTCGTGCGGCCGGGGATGGGGCGGCCCGGCACCCGCGAGGGGACTCATCTGCCAGCGTCATCGCCGTGAGGCCGCTCGACCGGTGCGAGGCAGACACGACGTCCGCGTGCCCGACTGTCCAGTGGTGTCGTCAACACCACGAGGTTAGCGCTCACATGGAACGGCGGTCAAGCGTGCCGGGCCGCTCGCGAGGGTGGGTGGGCAGGCCGCTCAGGGGCGGGCGGCGAACGCCTCGAGCAGGCCGGAGTCACCCGAGACGATGATCGTGTCGCCCGGGTTGATCCGCGTCTCCTCCGAGGCGTACTCGAACGCCTCGCCGGGCGACTTCACCCCGAGCACCGTGACGCCGTAGCGCTGGCGGATCCGCGACTCACCGATGGTGAACCCGTAGGTCTCCTTCGGCGGGCGCATCTTGACGATGGTGAAGCCGTCCTCCATCTCGATGTAGTCGAGCATCCGCCCGGTGACCATGTGGGCCACCCGCTGCCCGGCGTCGTGCTCGGGGTAGACGACGTGGTGGGCCCCGATGCGCCGCAGGATGCGCCCGTGCTCGGCGGACGTCGCCTTGGCCCAGATCTGTGGCACCTCGAGGTCGACGAGGTTCGCCGTGATGAGCACGCTCGCCTCCAGCGAGGTGCCCACGCCGACGACGGCCACCGGGAACTCCTGCGCCCCGAGCTGCTCGAGCGCGTCGGGGTTGGACGCGTCCGCCTCGATGATCGGCACCCGCCCGGACCACTGCGACACGAGGTGCTCGTCCTTCTCCACGGCGAGGACCTCGCGCCCGAGGTCCTCGAGCGTCGCCGCGAGCGCCCCGCCGAACCGGCCGAGGCCGATCACGAGCACGGCGCTCGCGCGCGGGGCGTTGTTCCGTTGCGGCATGTGCCACCTACCTCTCCGAGGACGTGTCCCCAGTGTGCCGCGCTCAGCCGACGATCGGCGGCTCGGACGGCATGCGGATGACGCGGCGGCGCTGGCGCAGGGCGAGCGCACCGGCGAGCGTCATCGTGCCCAGACGCCCGGCGAACATCAGCGCCGCGAGCACGTACTTGCCCACGTCCGGCAGGTCGGGTGTGATGCCGGTGCTCAGCCCGACGGTCGCGAAGGCGGAGATGGTCTCGAAGAGCACGAGCTCGAGGTGGTAGTCGGTGAAGGTGAGGAGCAGGAGCGTGCCGCCGCCGACGAGCGTGGCCCCGAGGAACGCGACGGCCACGGCGAGGCGCACCGTCGTCGTCCCCACGCGCCGGCCGAATGCCTCGGCGTCGCGGTCACCGCGCGCCTCGGCGACGATCGCCAGGACGAGGACGGCGAACGTCGTCACCTTGATGCCACCGGCGGTGGACGCCGACCCGCCACCGACGAACATGAGGGCGTCCTGCATGAACCACGTCGTGTCGTTCATGTGGCCGACGTCGACCGTGCTCAGCCCGGAGGAGCGGGAGTTGACGCCGGCGAGCATCGAGGTGAGCACCCGGTCGGCCACCGGCAGGCCGCCGAGGGTGGCGGCGTTGCGCCACTCGAAGAGCGCGAAGCCGAGCGAGCCGACGACGGCGAGGATCGAGTAGGTGACGACGGTGAGCTTGGTGTGCAGCGACAGCCGCCGCCCCCGGCGCACGCGCTCGGCGACGTTGAGGATGACGGGGAAGCCGAGCGCGCCGATCCCGCCGCCGACGATGATCGGCAGGCACAGCCACCAGTCGCCGACGAACGGCTCGAGCCCCTTGTCGAGGATGACGAACCCGGCGTTGTTGAAGATCGACAGCGCCATGAACAGCGCGTCCCACAGGGCCTGCCCGAGCGAGTGCCCGAGGGAGAGGAAGCGCGGGACGAGGACGAGGAAGATCGCGAGCTCGATGGTGAGCGAGGCGACGATGACCGCCCGCACGAGCGTGCCGACCTCGCCCAGCCGCGTCGTGCGGGTCTCGGAGGCGGTGAGGAGGCGCTGGGTGAGGTTGATGCGGCGGGAGACGGCCAGGCCGAGGATCGAGGCCAGCGTCATGACGCCGAGGCCGCCGATCTTGACGCCGATGATGATCACCGCCTGCCCGAAGACGGACCAGTAGGTCGCGGTCGAGACGGTCGTCAGCCCGGTGACGCAGACGGCGGAGACGGCGGTGAACAGGGCGTCGACGAAGGGGGCGCGCTGCCCGTCCACGGTTGCCGCCGGCAGCGAGAGCAGCGCGGTGACGACCGCGATGATCCCGGCGAAGACGATGAGCGCCAGCCGCGCGGGTGACTGCCGCGCGACGTGGTCGACCGCGTCGCGCAGCGCGCCCAGTGGCCGACTCGGCCGCAGTGGTCCGGTGGCTGCGCTCACGCGCTCACCTTGCCAGACGCCGGGCCGCCCGGCGCAGCACGCGCGCTACCGTGACCCAATGCCCAAGCCCCTGCTCCCGTGGAGCGAGGACCTGCTGGAGTACGACTTCGGCGCGGGCCACCCGATGGCCCCCCTCCGGCTCTCCCTCACCCACCGGCTGATCGCGGACCTCGGGCTCCTCGACTCCTTCGCCGTCGAGCCGGTCGCGCTCGCCGAGGACGCCGACCTGCTGCGGGTCCACGAGGCCGACTACCTCGCGGCCGTCCGGGCGGCCGGTGAGGGGCGGCCCGACCCCGCGCGCGGGCTCGGCGGGGACGACAACCCCCTCTTCGGGCGGATCCACGAGGCCGGTGCGCGCATCGCCGGCTCCACCCTCGCCGCCGCGACGGCGGTGTGGGAGGGTCGTGCACCGCGAGCCCTCAGCCTCGCGGGCGGGATGCACCACGCGATGCCCGCACGCGCCTCCGGCTTCTGCATCTACAACGACGCCGCCGTGGCGCTGGCCGCGGTCCTCGATGCGGGCGCCGAGCGCGTCGCCTACGTCGACCTCGACGCTCACCACGGCGACGGCGTCGAGCGCACCTTCTGGGACGACGACCGCGTGCTGACGATCTCCGTGCACCAGCACCCCGGCACCCTCTTCCCCGGCACCGGCTACGCCCAGGACATCGGCGGGCCCGCGGCCCGCGGCACCGCGGTCAACGTCGCGCTGCCGCCCGGCACCGGGGACGCGGCCTGGCTGCGGGTGCTCGACGGCGTCGTCGGCCCGCTCGTCGAGGACTTCGCCCCGCAGCTCCTCCTCACCCAGCACGGCTGCGACTCCCACGCGCTCGACCCGCTGGCCGGGCTCGCGGTGTCCGTCGACGCCCAGCGCAGCGCGGCCCTCCTCATGGCCGAGCTCGCCGAGGCCCACGCCGGCGGGCGGTGGGTGGCCACCGGCGGCGGCGGGTACGAGGTGGTCAGCGTCGTGCCGCGCGTGTGGGCGCACCTCGCCGCCGTCGTCGCGGGACACCCGCTCGACCTCTCGACCCCGGTGCCGGCGGTGTGGCGCGAGACCGTCGCCGAGCTCGCCGACGTCGAGGTGCCGGAGACCATGGGCGAGGGCGCCGCCACCTCCTTCCGGCCGTGGACGGCGGGTTACGACCCGGACGACGAGGTCGACCGCGCCGTCATGGCCACCCGGGGGGCCGTCTTCCCGCACCACGGCCTCGATCCGCAGCCCTGGTGAGAGGGCCCGGACCGTTTCCCAAAACCGGCGCGAGGCTCTAGAGTTCGAGCAGAATCTCGGGCGCGCTGGCGCCGTCAACACGACACGGGTAGGTGGACATGGCCGAGCAGCGGGCACCGCGGTTCCTCACGGTCGCCGAGGTCGCCGAGCTCCTCCGCGTGTCGAAGATGACCGTCTACCGCATGGTCCACGCCGGCGACATCCCCGCCGTGCGCGTCGGGCGCTCCTTCCGCGTGCCGCAGCACGCCGTCGAGGAGATGCTCAATAGCGGCGTCGGCGACTGGGCACCGGAGTCCCAGGCCCGCTGAGCGAGCGCCGTCGCCGTCTCCGCGAGACGATCACGCGATGGCTCAACCACGCACGCTCCTCATCGTCCTCGCCGGTGGCGCGGGCTCCCGTCTGGAGACGCTCACCGAGCACCGCGCCAAGCCCGCACTGCGCTTCGGCGGAAGCCACCGGCTCATCGACTTCCCCCTGTCGAACGCCGCGAACAGCGGCATCGACGACGTGTGGGTGGTCGAGCAGTTCGAGCCGGAGTCGGTGACCGAGCACCTCGCGGGCGGGCGTCCGTGGGACCTGGACCGCTCGCGGGGCGGGCTCATGGTGCTCGGTCCGCACCGCGGTGACGACCGCGAGGGCTGGCACGCCGGGACCGCCGACGCCCTGTGGCGCAAGGCCGGCCGGATCCGCGCCCACGACCCCGACGTCGTCCTCGTCGCCTCCGCCGACGCCGTCTACCGCATGGACTACGCCGACGTCATCGCCCACCACCTCGACAGCGACGCCGACGTCACGATGGTGACGACCCGGCACGACGGGGACGTCACCCGCTACGGCGTCGTCGTCGCCGAGGGCGGGCGCATCGTGCGCTACGAGCTCAAGCCGGACGACCCGCCCTCCGACCTCGTGACCACGGAGGTCTTCGCCTTCACGCCCGCCGCGCTCCTCGGGGCGCTGGAGGCCGTGGTGAAGGAGAAGGGGGAGGACGCGCTCGGCGACCTCGGGGAGGAGGTGCTGCCCGCCCTCGTCGAGCGCGGGGCCGCCGTGGAGCTCCGGCACACCGGCTACTGGCAGGACGTCGGCACCGTCGACGCCTACTGGCGCGCGCACATGGAGTTCCTCGAGCAGCCGCCCTTCGACCTCGACGACCAGCGCTGGCCGATCCGCACCCGGGCGCTGCGGCACCTCGGTGCGCGCGTCCACGCCAAGGGCGAGGTGGCCGACTCGCTGCTCGCCTCCGGCGTCGTCGTCGAGGGGACGGTGCGGCGCAGCGTGCTCGGCCCGGGCGTGCAGGTCGCGCCCGGCGCGGAGGTCCTCGACTCGGTGCTCCTGGACGACGTGCGCATCGGGCCGGGCGCGCGCGTCGTGCGCACCGTCGTGGACGAGGCCGCCCGCGTGCGCGGCCGGGCGGAGATCGGCGGCGACGGGTCGGGGGACGAGGTCACGCTCGTCGCCGCGCGCAGCGTCGTCCACCCGCGAAAGCGCATCGCCGCGGGCGGCCGTTACCCCGAGTGACGACCGCCGCAACGCGCGCCGCCGCTCGAGACGCTAGACTCGGCCTGTTCTGCGTAGAGCCACGTGCTGTGCGCACCTGCCGACTCGACCAAGCACTGCGAGGTTCCATGGGCTCTGTCATCAAGAAGCGCCGCAAGCGTATGTCGAAGAAGAAGCACCGCAAGCTGCTTCGCAAGACCCGTCACCAGCGCCGCAACAAGAAGTGAGCGAGCGCAACTGACGCCCCC
>NZ_VDFS01000061.1:0-52684 GCF_006151955.1 Georgenia sp. 311
CCGCCCTCCCCCCTGCCGAGCCCTTCCCGCTGCCGGTGCGCACCGGCGACGCCCGGGTCGACGTGCAGAGCGCGATCGCCCAGCTCGCCCCCGTGTGGGGCTTCCGCCCGCTGCTCGACATCCCGCCCGAGCGCGCCCGGCAGGACCTCGCCCGCGCCTCGGTGCTCGCGCTGTCCTACGTCGCGCAGTCCGCTCGTGCCCCGGAGCTGCCGGCCATCCCCCAGCGGCAGGTCGAGGAGGGCCGGTCGGTCGCCGAGCGGTTCCTCATCCGCTGGTGCGGCTCGGCCCGGCCCGACCACGCCCAGGCGCTCGACGCCCTGTGGGCCGTGGTCGCCGAGGACGGCCCCGACTCCCCCTCGACCCGCATCGCCCGGATCGTCGCCGGCACTGGCGCGGACGTCGGCGCGTGCCTGTCCGGGGCGGTGTCCGCGGTGAGCGGTCCGCTCGCCGCCGGCGCGGCCGCCCGGGCCCAGCAGCTCGCCGTCCAGGTGAACGACGGGCTCGACCCGGCCGAGGCCGTCCGCACCGCCCTGCGTGAGCAGACCGTCGTCCCCGGGCTCGTCCCCGCCGCGCGCGACCCGCGCGCCGAGATGCTGCGCGAGGTGTGCCGCAGGCTCGACGCGCGGCTGTTCGAGGCCGGGCGGGCGCTGGAGCGGGCAGGCCGGGACCTCGTCGCCGAGCGCTCGGGCCGCCCGGCGAGCGCCAACGTCGTCTTCTGGGGTGCGCTCCTGCTCGACCACGTCGGCTTCGCGCCGCGCCTGTTCAACGCGCTCATCGTGTGCGGCCGGACCGCCGGCTGGTCCGCCCACGTCCTCGACACCCGCGCCCAGCTCCTCACCCCCTGACCCCCCGACAGCCGCCCCACCCCCTGACCCCGCGACAGCCGACTTCCGCCCGACAGCCGACTTCCCCGCGACAGCCGACTTGCTCCCGACAGCCGACTTCCGCCCGACAGCCGACTTCCCCGCGACAGCCGACTTCCGCACGACAGCCGACTTCCGCACGACAGCCGACTTCCGCGCGACAGCCGACTTCCGCACGACAGCCGACTTCCGCGGACGCCTCGGCCCTCCCGCGTCCTCCCGGTGGCAGGATTCTGACCATGACCTCCTCCGTGCAGATCCCCGCCGAGCTCCTGCCCGCGGACGGCCGCTTCGGCTGCGGCCCGAGCAAGGTGCGCCCCTCGCACGTCGCCGCCCTCGCCGCCGTCGGTGAGACGCTGCTCGGGACCTCGCACCGTCAGGCGCCGGTGCGCTCCCTCGTCGGCCGGGTCCGGGAGGGCGTCGCCGACCTGCTCGGCGCACCGGAGGGGTATGAGGTCGTGCTCGGCAACGGTGGCTCGACGGCGTTCTGGGACGCCGCCGCGTTCGGGCTCGTCCGCGAGCGCGCGGCGCACGCCGCCTTCGGGGAGTTCGGCCAGAAGTTCGCGACGGTCACCCGCCGGGCGCCGTTCCTCGCCGAGTCGCACGTCGTCACCGCCGAGCCGGGCTCGCTCGCGCGGCTGGGCCCGGTCGACGGCGTCGACGTCTACGCCTGGCCGCAGAACGAGACCTCGACCGGCGTCGTCGCGCCCGTCGAGCGCGTGCCCGACGACGGCGCCCTCGTCTGCGTGGACGCGACCTCGGCCGCGGGCGGGGTCCCCGTCGACCTCGCCGAGACCGACGTCTACTACTTCGCCCCGCAGAAGAACTTCGGGTCCGACGGCGGACTGTGGCTCGCGGTCATGTCCCCCGCCGCGCTCGCGCGCGTCGAGGAGATCGCCGCGAGCGGCCGGTGGGTGCCGGACTTCCTGTCCCTGGCGGCCGCCGTCGAGAACTCACGCAAGGACCAGACCCTCAACACCCCCGCGATCGCCACCCTCGTGCTCATGGCCGAGCAGCTCGACTGGATGCGCGACCAGGGCGGCCTCGCCTGGGCCGCCGCCCGCAGCGCACGCTCGGCGGAGATCCTCTACGGCTGGGCCGCGGAGCGCGAGTGGGCGACGCCGTTCGTCGCCGAGCCGGCGCACCGCTCCCCCGTCGTCGGCACGATCGACCTCACCGACGACGTCGACGCCTCCAAGGTGACGGCGGTGCTGCGCGAGAACGGCGTGGTCGACGTCGAGCCGTACCGCAAGCTCGGCCGCAACCAGCTGCGCGTCGGCATGTTCCCCGCCGTCGACCCCGACGACGTCCGTGCGCTCACGACGTGCGTCGACCACGTGGTCGGGGCGCTGCGCGGCTGAGGCACACGCGGAAGTCGGCTCTCGCGCAGAAGTCGGCTCTCGCGCGAAAGTCCGCTCTCGCGCGAAAGTCCGCTCTCGCGCGAAAGTCCGCTCTCGCGCGGACTCGGCTCTCGCGGGGAGGGCTGCGGCCGTCGAGCGGCGGGCTCAGCCCCGCCCGGCGGTGACGCGCGCGACGTCCTCGAGCTCGCCGAGCGCCTGCCGGGCGAGCGCGACGTCCACGGCGCGCGAGACCGTGGCGACCTCACCGAGCAGCTCCGCCCCACCGGTCGGCGGCGTGCGGCGTCCCGCACTCCGGGTCCAGGCCGGGACGTCCGCCGCGGCGGGGACCGCCTCGCGCCCTGCCTGCCGCTCCCGCGCCACCGCGCCCACCTGCGCCGCGGCGTAGCCGAACAGCGCGAGCGCCACGACGAGGAGCCCGAGCGCCTTGGTGTGCCCCGTGAGCACCGTCGCGACGTACCCGGCGAGCGGCACCCAGTACCGCACCTCGCCTCGGATCTGGGTCTCGGTCACCTCCCACCCGTCGACGGCGTCGTTCGCGTCGCCCTGGGTGACGAACGTCGGGCCGGCGGCCGAGTCGGTCCGCGCGACGATGCGGTGCGTGACGAGCGTCGGGTTGTCCGGGTAGGGCATGACCGTGACGACGTCGCCGACCTCGAGGGTGGCGACGTCGCGGACCGGGGCGACGACGACCTGGCTGCCGGTGGGGATGGTCGGCTCCATCGAGCCGGTGAGCACCGTGAGGGGCGCCCAGCCGAGGAGCCGCGGGAGGACGACGAGCAGGGCCAGGACCACGAGGAGTCCGGCGAGCACGACGGCGGGCACCAGCCGGGCGAGCAGCATGGGGGTGAGTCGTCGGGGCCGTTGGACGTCCCGGTGACGGGCGGTGAAGACGACGTTGCTCACGGGGTTCTCCTGGTCTCGGGCCCGGCGGGTACCGGCGGGGTGGGCGCGAGCGCCCGGCACCGGTCCACCCTCCCCCGCCCACCTCAACCACCCCCGCCTGCCCCCGCAGGCGCGGCTCAGGACTTCCTCAGCGTTCACCCGTTCGACACGTGCCGTTTGTCCGGTTCTGCTTGCATGAGTGGCTATGACCACACACAGACACCGTCGTCCGCTCGTCCGGACGTGCGGCCTGGCCGCCACAGCCGCCCTCGCGTTCGCCGCCCTCGCGGGAGCGCCCGCGAGCGCCGCCACCGAGGACTTCCGCATCCAGCCCTACCTGCAGAGCCCGACGTCGTCGTCGATGCTCGTGACCTGGTTCTCCTGGGAGGAGGAGCCCGGGCAGCTCGAGGTCCCCGGCCGCGCGCCGCTCGTCTCCGCCCCCGAGCTCCAGGAGCACCTCGACTGGACCGACAACAACCGGCAGCAGGCGGTGGACAACCCGGAGTGGGGCGACTGGTTCCGCGAGGGCCGCAACTACCGCCACCAGGTGCTCGTCGAGGGCCTGGAGCCGGGCACGACGTACGAGTACACCGTGCGCCAGGGCGACTCGGAGGTCACCAGCACCCTCACCACCGCCCCCACCCGGGAGGACTGGGACCACATCCGCTTCACCGCGATATCGGACTCCGAGACCGAGCCGGCCGGGCGGGTGACGCACCGGGAGTGGGTGCCGGGCGTCGTCGCCGAGGGCAGCGAGCGCCCGTCGCCCACCGACTCGCTGTGGGCGCAGACCTTCGGGTCGGAGGACCGCCAGGGCGAGCGGATCCTGCGCTACGCGCTCACCGAGGACCAGGGCTTCGCCGCGAACCTGGAGATCGTCGCCGAGCGCGACCCCGACCTCATGCTCTTCGCCGGTGACCTCGTCCAGGGCGGCGGCTTCCAGCCGGCGTGGGACGAGTGGTTCCGCTACCTGAGCGGGGACGTCGGGCAGCTGGCGCAGAGCCGCCCGGTCGTCACCGCGATCGGCAACTGGGAGCCCTACGGCGCCTCCGACGGCGCGTACACGATCCCCGCGGTCATCGACGGGCGCGCGTCCTACCGCAGCTACTTCACCCCGCCGAGCAACGGCACCCCCGAGCACCAGAGCAACTACCACCGCGTCGACCACGGGCCGCTCACCGTGCTCACCCTCGACTCCACCAAGGGTCTGCCCGACGACCACCGCGACAGCTACCCGGAGGCGGAGCGTCTCACCGGCCGCGAGTTCACCGGGCCCGGCACCGACACCCAGTCGAGCTACACCTCCACCGCCTACGAGGAGGGCGGCGGCACCGACCTCTCGCCCTACAACCCGGGCAGCGTCCAGTGGGAGTGGGCGGTGGAGCAGCTCGCCGACGCGCGGGAGCAGGGCCAGGTCGTCGTCGTCCAGTTCCACCACGCGCCGTACTCCTCCGGGGAGCACGGCCTGCCGATGAATCACGTGGAGTCCTCCGGCCAGGGCGGCCCGCCGATGCGCGTGTACAGCGAGCTGTTCGAGGAGTACGGCGTCGCCGCCGTCATCTCGGGCCACTCGGAGATGTTCGAGCGCTCGTGGGTGGACGTCGACGGCGACGGCAGGGGCATCAACTACTACGACGTCGGCGTCGCGGGTGACGGCCTGCGCGGTGAGCGCCACGAGAACGGCAACCTGCTGTCCGCGCCGCTGCTCGAGTACAACCCCTACCGCGTGTGGTCGGCCGACCAGTTCGAGCCGGAGGTGTGGGACGGGGAGGTGCTCGTCGACGGCGGCAAGCACTACGGGCACCTCGAGGTGAACCTCGAGCGCAGCGCCGCGCGCAGCCAGGCGGGCGTCGCCGCGACGATGACGCTCACGCCCGTCTACTCCTTCCCGCTGCTCGACGAGGACCTCACCGTCCTCGGCACCGAGCGCCGCACCTACGACGACGAGGTCGTCCTGCTCATCGGCGAGGACGGCACGGTGCTCCCCGACGCCCCCGCGCCCACCCCGACGCCCACCGAGGACCCCGAGCCGACGGAGCCGCCGGCGTCCCCCGCGGAGCCGACGACGCCGCCGCCCGCCGGCTCGGACGCCGACGCGGGCGAGCAGCCGGCAGCCCCGGCCCCGCCGAACGCCCCCGGTGGCGGGAGCCTGCCGAGCACCGGCGCGCCGGTGGGGGTTGCGGCCCTCGCGGCGCTCGCGCTCGTCGGCGCCGGCCTGCTCCTGCGGCGGCGACTGACTCACTGAGACAGCGGTACCTGAGGACCAGCCCGGCGGCTTACGCTGGGCCGGTCCTTTCGTCCTCACGCACGGGAGCAGAACGTGACCCAGCTCGCCTACGTCATCGCCGGCTCGGAGGCGACCGGCGGTGCCGGCATCCAGGCTGACCTCCGCACCTACCAGCAGCTCGGTGTCTACGGGGTCGGCACGATCACGTGCATCGTCTCCTTCGACCCGAAGAACGACTGGGCACACCGCTTCGTCCCGGTCGACCCGCAGGTCATCGCCGACCAGATCGAGGCCGCGACGGCCACCCACGACCTCGACGTCGTCAAGATCGGGATGCTCGGCACCCCGGCGACGATCGACGTCGTCGCCCGCGCGCTGCGCGCCCAGCCGTGGCGCCACGTCGTCCTCGACCCGGTGCTCATCTGCAAGGGCCAGGAGGCCGGCGCGGCACTCGACACCGACATCGCGCTGCGCGAGCAGGTGCTGCCGCTGGCCACCGTCGTCACCCCGAACATGTTCGAGACCCGCACCCTGTCGGGGATGGACACCATCGAGTCGGTGGAGGACCTCGCCGAGGCCGCTCGCCGCATCCACGCCCTCGGCCCGAGGTACGTGCTCGCCAAGGGCGGGGTGGAGCTGCCGGGTGAGGACGCCGTCGACGTCCTGTTCGACGGCGAGGAGGTCACGGTCCTCTCCGAGCCGAAGATCGGCCAGGAGCGCGTCTCCGGTGCCGGCTGCACGCTCGCGGCGGCGACGGCGGCCGAGCTCGCCAAGGGAGCGGACGTGCACGAGGCGGTCCGCACCGCCAAGGCGCTCGTCACCGCCGGCATCCGCGCCCGGGTGGGCGCGCGGACCCCGTTCGACTCGGTGTGGCAGGGCGCCTACACCGCCTGACCGGCGGCGGCCCGGCCCGGACACGGCTCTGGGACGCCCCTTCGCGTGCCGATGGCGCGCTGCAGGGGGCGTCCCGGGGCGCCACGGGGCGTCCCCGAGGAGGCGGAAGAGGGGCTGGCTACATGCCCGTCACGTTCTCCGCGTCGGAGGCGCCGAGGCGGGCCGTGGCCTCCTCGTGGGACCGGGCGCGCTCGCTCGGGCCGACCATCGACACGTGCGGCCGGTGGCGCAGGCGGTAGGTGACCTCGACGTGCCAGCTCCGCTTGGCCCACAGGGTGGCGGCGAGGGCGACGACCATCGAGGCGATCGCGCCCACACCGATGGACCAGCGGGCGCCGAGCGTCTCCCCGACCCACCCGATGAGGGGTGCACCGATGGGGGTCGTGCCGAGGAACACCATCATGTACAGGCTCATCACCCGCCCGCGGAACTGCGGGTCGGTGGACATCTGCACGGTGGCGTTCGCGGCGGTCATCATCGTGAGCGAGGTGAGGCCCACCGGGATGGTCATGAGCGCGAAGAGCTCGTAGGTCGGCATGAGCGCCATGACCCCGGAGGTGAGGCCGAAGGCGAACGCGGCCCCGAGGACCAGGCGCACGCGCGGCCGCTTGCGGCGGGCCGCGAGCAGCGCGCCGCTGAGGGAGCCGATGGCCATGATCGAGCCGAGGATGCCGTACTGCCCCGCGCCCTTGTCGAAGACCTCGGTGGCCATGAGCGCGCTCGTCAGCTGGAAGTTCAGCCCGAGGGCGCCGACCACGCCGACGACCACCATGATCGTCATGATGTCGCTGCGCCCGCGCACGTAGGCGAACCCGTCGCGGATCTGCCCCTTCCCGCGGGAGGTGTGCGGCAGCGCGTGGAGCTCGTCCTTGCGCATGAGGGTGAGCGAGAGGATCGTCGCGGCGAAGCTCACCGCGTTGATGATGAAGACCCACCCGGGTCCGACGACGGCGATGAGCAGGCCGGAGACGCCCGGCCCGATGAGTCGGGCGGCGTTGAAGGACGCGCTGTTGAGGCCCACGGCGTTGGGCAGGCTGGCGGGCGGCACCATCTCGGCGACGAACGTCTGGCGCACCGGGTTGTCCAGCGCGGTGACGACGCCGAGCGCGAGCGCGAAGACGTAGACGTGCCACAGCTGGGCGTGGCCGCTGAGCACGAGCGCGCCCAGGCCCGCGGCGAGCACGCCGAGGGCGGTCTGGGTGGCGATGAGGAGCTTGCGGCGCGGCAGCCGGTCGGCGAGCAGCCCGCCGAACGGGCTGAGCAGGAGCATCGGGAGGAACTGCAGGCCGGTGACGATGCCGACGGCCACACCGGAGTTGTCCGACAGCTCGGTGAGCACGAGCCAGTCCTGGGCCACGCGCTGCATCCACGTGCCGACGTTGGCGACGAGCGCCCCGGCGAACCACAGCCGGTAGTTGAAGAACCTCAGTGAGGCGAAGGTCGACCTCATACGTCGGCCACCCGCCGGAGGATCGCCACGGCCGCCGCGAGGGTGGCGCGCTCCTCGGCAGTGAGGCCGTGCAGGAGGTCGTCCATCCAGGCGTTGCGCAGCCGGCGGGTCTCCCCGACCACGCCGGCGCCCTTCTCGGTGAGCTCGATGAGCACCTGGCGTCCGTCGGTCGGGTGGCCGGTGCGCGCCACCAGCCCGGCGGTCTCGAGGGCGGCGATCGTCCGGGTCATCGTGGGCGGCTGGACGCCGTCGCGCTCGGCGAGCGAGCGCGGGGTCGTGGGTCCGTGGTGGGTCAGGCCGGCGAGCACGCAGTACTGGGCCTCGCTGAGATCCTCGCGGCCGGCCTCGGAGCGGATCTTGCGGGACAGCCGCAGGACCGTCACGCGCAGGTCGGAGGCCAGGTCAGGATCGGCGGGGACGCGGCTCGCCGTCGTCGTTGAGGGCGAGGTGGTGGGCATGCCCCCACTCTAGATCGTTAGTTCAGCGAACGAAACAGGCGAATCGGGTGAGGTCGACCACCCGGGCACGCCGACGTCCACCATGCGAGACGACGACGGCGGCCGCGCCCGGCTCCTGGACCGCCCGGGGACGCTCCGGGCCGGGTGCGACGATGACGGCTCCACGACGAACCGGAGGTACTGACCGTGCGCTCGAGCTCCGACCGCATCCTCACCACCCACGCCGGCAGCCTGCCGCGCACGCCCGAGCTGCTCGCCGCCAACGCCGCGCGCCAGGCCGGCGAGGCACCGGCGGGCTTCGCCGACCTCCTCGCCGGGGAGGTCACTGACCTCGTCCGGCGCCAGGTCGAGGCGGGCATCGACGTCGTGGGCGACGGCGAGTACGGCAAGGCGATGAGCTCGCCGGTCGACTACGGCGCCTGGTGGTCCTACTCCTTCCAGCGCACCGGCGGCCTGGAGATCATCGACGACGCCTCCTGGGCCACCGCCGACGTGCAGTCCGCCCCCGGGGACACCCGCCTCACCGGCTTCCTGCACCGCCGCGACCGGGCGCTGTTCGCCGACGCGTACGCCGACCCGACGTCCGGCATCTTCACCGGCGACCCCAAGGCCAGCCCGTTCCCCTCGTGCACCGGCCCGCTGACCTACACCGGCCAGGACGCGATCGCGGCGGACATCGCCAACCTCACGGCCGCGCTGGAGCGCACGGGCGCCGAGGAGGGGTTCCTCACCGCCCTGTCCCCGGGCAGCGCCTCGCGCATCACCAACCGGTACTACGCGAGCGAGGAGGAGTTCGTCTACGCGTGGGCCGACGTCCTGCGCGAGGAGTACCGCGCGATCATCGACGCGGGCCTCGTCCTGCAGATCGACGACCCCTCGATCGCGGAGAACTTCGACCAGATCACCCCCGAGCCGAGCGTCGAGGACTACGCCGCCTTCACCCGGCTGCGCGTCGAGGCGCTGAACTACGCGCTGCGCGACCTGCCGGAGGACCGCATCCGCTTCCACCTGTGCTGGGGCAGCTGGCACGGCCCGCACACGACCGACATCGCGATGGCCGACATCGTCTCGACGATGCTGCAGATCAACGCCGGCGCCTACTCCTTCGAGGCCGGCAACGTCCGCCACGAGCACGAGTGGAAGGTGTGGCAGGACGTCGAGCTGCCCGAGGGCAAGCTCATCCTCCCGGGCGTCGTCTCGCACGCGACGAACGTCGTCGAGCACCCCGAGCTCGTCGCCGACCGCATCGAGCGCTTCGCCGCCGGGGTGGGCCGCGAGCGGGTCGTCGCCTCGACCGACTGCGGTCTCGGCGGGCGCATCCACCCGCAGATCGCCTGGGCCAAGCTCGAGACGCTCGCCCAGGGCGCGCGGATCGCGAGCGAGCGCCTCTGGGGCTGAGCCGGGACGACGAACGCGGCGGTGACCGGTGAGGTCACCGCCGCGTTCGCGTCGCGGGGGGGGGCGGTCTCAGAGACCGAGCAGGTCCTGGATCGGGCCGAGCGCGAAGTAGATGACGAAGAGCACGGCGACCGCCCACATCAGCCAGTGCACCTTGCGGGCGCCGCCCTTCTTCGCCGCGGCGAGCACGACGTAGGCGATGAAGCCCGCGCCGATGCCCACGCTGATCGAGTAGGAGAAGGGCATGAGGATGATCGTGAGGAACGCGGGCACCGCGATCGACAGGTCGCGCCAGTTGATGTCGGTGACCTGCTGCATCATGAGGAAGCCGACGACGACGAGCGCGGGCGTCGCCGCCTCGTAGGGCACGAACTGCGCGAGCGGGGCGAGGAAGATCGACAGCAGGAACGCGATCCCGGTGACGACCGACGTCAGGCCGGTGCGCCCGCCGTCGCCCACGCCGGCCGCGGACTCGATGTAGCTCGTGTTGGACGAGACGCCCCCGGCACCACCGGCCGCCGCGGCGACCGAGTCGACGATGAGGATGGAACGCGTGCGCGGCGGGTTGCCCTCCTCGTCGAGCAGCCCGGCCTCGGAGCCGACGGCGACCATCGTGCCCATCGTGTCGAAGAAGTCGGCGAGCATGAGGGAGAAGATGAGCAGCGCCGCGGAGACGATCCCGAGCTTGGTGACGGCACCGACGAGGGAGAACTGACCGAGGGTGAGGAACTCGGGGAGGCTGAAGATCGACCCCTCGATCGCCGGGACGGTCAGGCCCCAGCCACCGACGTCCCCGTCGGCCCGCAGGCCGACGTCGGCGACGGCCTCGATGACGCCGGCGAGGATCGTGGCCACGACGACGCCGATGAGGATGGCCCCGCGGACCTTCTTCACGAAGAGGATGAGGATGAGGAACAGGCCGACGATGAAGACGACGGACGGCCACCCGACGATGGAGCCGTTGTGCCCGAGCTCGAGGGGCGTGCCTCCGGGGCGGACGATGCCCGCGTTGACCAGGCCGATGAGCGCGATGAACAGGCCCAGGCCCACCGAGATGGCGACCTTGAGCTGCTGGGGCACCGCGCGGAAGACCGCCTCGCGCAGTCCGGTGAGCACGAGGACGAGGATGAGGAGGCCCTCGAGCACGACGATGCCCATGGCGTCGGCCCAGGTCATCCCCGGCAGCCCGACGATGGTGTAGGCGACGACGGCGTTGAGGCCGAGTCCCGCGGCCAGGGCCAGCGGGAAGTTGGCCACCGCGCCCATGAGGATCGACATGAGGCCGGCGACGAGCGCCGTGCCGGCCGCGACGGCGGCGAAGTTCGGGCCGTCGGTGCCCCCACCGAGGAAGGCGCCGGTGCTGTCCGGGGTGGAGAGGATCAGCGGGTTGAGGACGAGGATGTAGGACATCGCGAAGAACGTGACGATGCCGCCGCGGATCTCGCGTCCGACGGTGGAGCCCCGCTCGGAGATCTGGAAGTGGCGGTCGAGCCAGCTGCGGTTGTGAGTGCGCGTCGGCGCAGTGGTGGACATGGCCAGAATGGTGCCAGAGACCGCGCCCCGCTCGGCGGGTTGCCCACCTTTCGGTGACCCCGGCTTACGATCGGAGACATGCGCCTGCCGGAGACCCGCTCGGAGGACCTGCCACCCGTGCGGGTCAACACCGTGACGATGTTCCTCACCGGCACGGTCGCGTGGGTGCTCGCCCTCGTCGTCGTCCTCGTCCTGCAGGCGACCGGCCGGGAGGTCTCCGGCGGCGTGCAGATCTGCCTCACCGGGATCGGGCTCGGTCTGCTCGGGGTCGCGTGGGCCGTGCCGCGTCAGCGCCGCGCGCAGCGCCGCGAGGCCGCGCAGCCGCCCACGCCCTGAGCTCGGCCGCCACCGAGCGCCCACTCTCACCCCACCGCTGGGGCGCAGCCCTCAGAGCAGGCCGGCCCGACGGCGGGTGGTGCGGTTGGCGTGGACCGACCAGCGCGGCACCCACCGGCCCAGGGCGCCCGCGGCCGCCGTGCCCGAGGCGGCCATGACCCAGACCCCGGCGGCGAGTGACCCGGCCGCCGCCCCTCCGGCGACGACGAGCGGGCCGAGCGCGGCCCCGCCGTCCTGGAACATCCGCCAGATGCCGAGGAACTGGGCCCGTTCACCGGGCGGTGCGGTGTCGGCGCCGAGGGTCATGAGGATGCCCGAGCTCATCCCGTTGCCCAGGCCGAGGAGGACGGCGACGGCGCTGAGCGCACCGACCGTGCCGGTGAGCGGCAGCAGGGCCATCGCCGCGCCCATGGTGAGCATCGCGGGGATGCCGATCCACAGCCGGCCGTGGGAGTCCATGACCTTGCCCGCCGGGTAGAACAGGAGCATGTCGGCGCCACCGGCGATGCCGAAGATGATGCTCGTCACTGCCGGGTCGAGGCCGAGGTGCTCACCCCACAGCGGCAGCACGGTCTGCCGTGCGCCGCGCACCGCGCCGACGAGCAGCACTGCCACGCCGAGGGTGGCGAACACCTGCCGGTGCTCGGCGAGCACGGAGCGCAGCGAGCGGGTCGGGGTCGGGGCACCCTCGCCGCCCGGGCGGTCGCCGGGCCGGCGGTCGGGGCCGACTGCGGCGATGACGGCGGTCGCGACCAGGGAGGTGCCGAGCGCGAGCCAGTAGGCCGCGCGCACGTCACCGCCGTGGATCACCGCTGCGCCCGCGAACGGCCCGATGAACAGCCCGATCCGGTGGACGCCGGCGAGCGTGGACAGCACCCGGGCCCGGCGCAGCGGCGGGGTGATCTCGGTGAGGTAGGCGTGCCGGGCCAGGTTGAACACGGCGTTCGCAGCGCCGATGAGCAGGACGCACACGCCGAGCACCCCGAGGCTGGGCGCCAGGGCGCACCCGGCGAGCCCCGCCGTCGCCACCATCCCGGCGAGGAGCATGGCCCCGCGGTCCCCCAGGCGGGCGGCGAGCGCCCCGGCCGGCAGGTCGGCGAGCAGCTGGCCCAGCGGCAGCAGCGCCGCCATGAGCCCGGCGAGCGCGAGCGAGGCGCCGAGCCCGGTCGCGGTGATCGGGACGATCGGCAGGACGGCACCCACACCGATCTCGAAGACGAGGGACGGGAGGAACGCCCCGAGCACGACGGTGCGCACCGGGAACATGGGTTCCCGGCCCGTCCCACCGGGCCGCCCCCCTCCCCGCCGGGGCGAGGAGGAGGGCGTGCTCACGGCTGGTCCGGACCGGCCTGCGGGTCGCCGGAGGAGGCCTGGCCGAGGGAGACGACCTCGAGGTCGAGCTCGTCGATGACCGGCTCGGACGGGTTCCACACGCTCGGCCGCTTGCGCTCGCCCGTCTCGGAGTGCGCACCGCAGCCGTGGTCGAGGCTGACGACCCCGCCGTCGTCGGGCGACCACTCGTTGGCGCACACGCCGAAGACCTGGCGCAGCGAGCCGGCGAGCGGGAGGAAGAAGGCGCACGTCGAGCAGGGGGCGTCGGCGGCGCGCGCGCTGGGCGCGTTCGGGCCCCGCTCCCCGTCGTACCAGCGGGTGGCGGCCTGGCGGCGTCCTTCGGGGGACAGCACGCGTTCGCGCCCGAGCCCGACCTCGTAGGCGACGTCGTGGCCGAGGACGTCGGCGTCCTCACCGGTCGCCTCGTAGCCCGCCTCGAGCCGGTCGTCCTCGCCGTTGTACGGCAGCTCGTCGGTGGGGCCGACGTCGCTCGGACGCAGGCGCTGGGACCACGGCACCCACCGGGGGGCCAGGACGGAGTCCTCACCGGCCAGGTGGTTGACCTCGACGACGGTGGCCCGGCGCGCCCGCGGCGGGCGCGCCACGGTCACCGCCCAGTACCAGCCGCGGTAGCCGGGCTTGAGCGACTCGAAGACGTGCGTGAGGAGGCGGGGGCCCTCGAACACGTAGCCGACGTGCTCACCTACCTGGTCCGCCCCGACGTCCTCGACGACGGCCTCGCGCGCGACGTCACCAGCCGCGGCAAGCACCGATTCCTTGGTGGGCGGGGTTGGGCGGGGCACGAGGACGGCAGCTGTCACGTCGTCGATCCTAAGCGCTATCAGGCGTCGAACTGGTCGGCGAGCACCCGCAGGACCTGCGCGAGCTTGGTCCCGCGCGTCCCGTCGGGGTAGCGACCACGGCGCAGGTCGGCGGAGGCACGGTCGAGCTCACGGATGAGGTCCTCGACGATCGGGACCATGTCCTCGGCCGGACGGCGCTGGGCGCGCACGACCGACGGCGGCGGCTCGAGCAGCCTCACGGAGAGCGCCGAAGGGCCCTTCCTGCCGTCGGCGACACCGAACTCCACCTTGGTCCCGGGCTTCGGGTTGGGGTTGTCGGCGGGCAGCGCCGAGGCGTGGAGGAACACCTGGTCACCGTCGTCCGCGGTGATGAAGCCGAATCCGCGGTCCTGATCGAACCACTTGACCTTGCCGGTAGGCACGTGAGGGCCCTCTCTGGAGACGGTGCGGGGGCGGGAAGCATGGGGTGCGAGCATGGGGTGCGGTGTGCCGCCCGGCCAGGATACCGGCCGAGCGGCACGAACGGTCGGCGCTATACCGTGGGCGAAACCGCGGAAGGACGAGGACATGACGCAGCAGCCACCGGACACCCTGCAGCAGCAGGTGCTGGGCCAGCTCGCCCGCTGGGTGGTCACCGGTCTGCCGGTGGAGCCCGGCTGGGACGAGCTGCACCTCTACCTGCGCCCGCTGCGCGACGCGGTGTCCTTCCGCCTCGTCGAGGTGCGCGGGCAGGAGCGCGGCGCCCGGCTCGGGCGCCTCACCCCCGACCAGGCACCCCACGCCCTCGCCCGCCGGCTGCAGGACCTCGGCGTCGACGGCGGCAGCGGCACGTGGGTCGAGGCGGCCCTCACGCTGGCCGCCACCGGCTGGCCGACGCCGACCTACACGGTGACCGGCCGGTTCAACCGCGACGCCGACCCCGCGCCGTGGCGCGAGGGCGACGCGCCCCTCGACGCGACCGACCTCGTCCACCACCTCACCCGCTACCCCCGCCGCGCCGAGGCGGTGCCGGCGTGGATGTCCGAGCGGGTCGCCGCCGCCGGGCTGGACCTGCCGCCCTACCGCGAGGACACCGCCGCCGAGGCGGCACCGCCCGCGAGCACCCCCGGGGAGCGGCGCCGGGTCGAGGCGATCGACGTCGTCGTCGACCGGGACGGTCCGACGCTGCCCGACGGCACCCGCCCCGGCCGCCGGAGGCTGCGGCTGGGCGGCTCGCTCGGCCTGCACGACGTCCTCGAGACCGTCGGCGTCCCGCTCCCGTTCGTCGACGACCACGGGACGTGGATCGTGCGCGCCGGGGAGAGCCGCACCGACGGGCCGGTGATCGCCGTCGTCGAGCAGGGAGCGGGCGCCTCGACGGGCGCGGTGCCCTCCGTGCGGGTCCACCTCGTCACCGACGCCCAGCCCGCCGACCTCGCCGACGACGACGGCCGCCTGCCCCTGTACTACTGCTCCGCGCCCGGTGAGCTGCAGGTCGTCCTCGACAGCGCCCGCCTGGGCGAGGTCACGCTGCCGCCGCGGCCGGTGACCCCGCCGGACAACGAGCCGGTGCGCGCCGCCGTCGCGGAGTTCGCCGCGGAGCCCGGCCCCAAGCGGATGCTCGACGTCCTGCGCCAGGTGCTCGGCGGACGCCTCGTCGTCGACGCGACCGGCTCCGAGCTGCCCTCCCCCGGCGCCCCGAGCCCCGAGCTGCGTCTGGCCACGCTCACCGCGCCGGACGGCAGCCGGGCGCTGGGCGTCTTCACGAGCAACGCCGCGCTCGTCGAGTTCCGCCGCACCGCGGGCGGCCCGGGGACCGTCACCGGCATCGCGCAGCACGGCACCCGGCTGCTGGAGATGTTCCACGGCTCGTCCGAGCTCACCTGGTTCATCGTCGACCCGGCCGGCCCCTCGTGCGCCATCGGGCACAAGGAGGCCGAGCTCGCGCTGGCGGCGCCGAGCGCCGTCGCGGTCAAGGACCTCCTCGCCCGTGACCACACGACCCAGGAGCTGCTCGCCGCGCTGAGCGAGCCCGACGCCACGCTGTTCATCGCCCACGCCGAGATCGAGGGACGCACCGGCCCGGTGCTCGTGCGCGACCGCTCCGACGGCCGCCCGCTCATGCTCGCCTTCACCTCCCCGGTGGAGGTCACGGCCTACAACCAGAAGGTCGGGGTCCGCCGGCTGCCGGTCGGGGCGGTGTTCGAGCTCGTGCTCGCCAACCGGGCCAAGGCGCTGGTCCTCAACCCCGGCGGGCCGCGCGCGGTGCTGCCCTCCGCGCAGGTGTGGCACGCGCTCGGCAACCCGGACCTGCCGCCCGTGACGGAGCCCGCGCCCGGCACCCCCGACGACGCTCCGGGCGGTCCGTGAGCACCGCGCGCCTCGCCGACGTCGTCGCCGCCCTCGCCGGGCTCAGTGACGACGGGCTCGTCACGCTCCTGCGCGACCGGCCCGACCTGCCCGTCCCGCCCCCCGCCCACCTCACGGCGCTGGCCGCCCGCGCCGTGTCCCGGCCGTCCGTCGAGCGGGCGCTGGCCGGGCTGGACCGCCACACCCTCGACGTCGCGGAGTCGGTGTGCGCCCTCGCCGCGCTCGGGCCGGTGACCCCGCAGGCGGTGGCGAAGGCGCTGGGCACGCCGAAGCGGCAGGTCACCGACGCGTGGGCGACGCTCACCCGGCTGCTGCTCGTCGTCGACGGGCTGCCCGTCGCGGCGCTGCTGGAGACGCTCGGCCCCTACCCGGCCCGCCTCGGGCCGCCCCTGGCCGCCCTCACCGGCACCCACGAGCCGGTGACCACCGCCGAGCGGCTGGCGCAGGTCATGGCCGACGCGCCGCCCGCCGCGCAGCGGGTGCTCGACGCGCTCGTCGCCGGGCCGCCGGTGGGTGTGACGAGCGGGGAGCCGGGCACCCGGTGGCTGCTCGACCACGGCGTGCTCCAGCGGCTCGGCGCGAGCCAGGTCGTCCTGCCGCTGGAGACCGGGCTCGCCGCCCGCGGCGGACGCACGCACCTCACGACCCAGCCCGTGCCACCGGCCGTCGCGGCACCGACCCGGCCCGCCGCCGTCGTCGCCGCCGAGTCGACGCGCGCCGCGGAGGAAGCCGTGCGGCTCGTCGGGCTCGTCGTGCGCGAGTGGTCCCTCGAACCGGTGCCCGCGCTGCGCAGCGGCGGCCTCGGGGTGCGCGAGCTGCGCCGGCTCGCGGCCGAGCTCGACCTCGCGCCCGAGCGGGCCGCGACCGTCGTCGAGCTCGCCGCGGCGGCCGGACTGGTCGTGCCCGACGACGACGGCGAGCGCACCGTGTTCGTCCCCGCCGCCGCGGCCGCGGACTGGAGCGAGGACGAGCTGGCCGACCGGTGGGCGGTGCTCGCGACCGCGTGGACAGGCTCGACACGCATGCCGTGGCTCGTGGGCACGCGCGACGACCGCGGGACGCTGCGCGCGGCGCTCGGCCCGGGCCTGGAGCGCGGCTGGGTGGCCCGGCTGCGGCGCCGGGTGCTCGCCGCGCTCGCGGAGCTGCCCGCCGGGACCGCCCCGGGCGCGGCGGACGTCCACGCCCTCCTGCGCTGGCGCGCCCCGCGCGCCACGCCCCCGGAGGCGAGCGTGGCGGCGGTGCTCGCCGAGGCGGAGCTGCTCGGTCTCACCGGCGCCGGGGCGCTGTCCACGGCCGGCCGCGCCGTGGCCGCAGGGGAGGAGCCGGCCGACGTCGCAGCGGCGCTCGCTGCGGACCTGCCCGAGCCGGTGGGCGAGATCCTCCTCCAGGGCGACCTCACCGCCGTCGTGCCGGGACGCCCCACCCGCGAGCTGGCCGAGCTGCTCGGGCACGTCGCGGACGTGGAGAGCCGGGGTGCGGCGCTCACCGTGCGGTTCACGGCGGAGTCGGTACGGCGGGCGCTGGACGAGGGGCTGGCGGCCGACGCGCTGCTCGCCGACCTGGCCAGCGCCTCCCGCACACCGCTGCCGCAGGCGCTGGAGTACCTCGTGCGCGACTCCGCGCGGCGTCACGGGCGCCTGCGGGTGGGCGGGGCGGGCAGCTACCTGCGCACGCCCGACGAGGCGACCACCCGCGCGCTGCTCACCGACCCGCAGCTCGCGACGCTCGGGCTGCGTGAGCTCGCCCCCACCGTGCTCGTCAGCCCCGCCTCACCGGGTGAGCTCCTCGAGACGCTGCGGCGCAGCGGTGCCGCGCCGGTGCTCGAGGGGCCCGCCGGCGCGGTGTCGCTCGGCTCGCGGGCGGGCGCCCGGCGGTCGGTGCGGGCGGCCACGCTCGTGCGCCGCGCCGGGGAGGTCCAGGTCCAGGGGCCCGACGACGCCGCCCTCACCGCGCTCGTCGGCCGGATGCGCCAGGGCCAGACCCGCGCCGAGCAGCGCGACGACCTGCCCGCCACCGACCCTGTCCACACCGTCGCCGCGCTGCGGGAGGCCGCGAGCGCCGGCAGCCAGGTGCGCGTCGAGGTCATCGGTGCGAGCGGCCGGCCCGAGCGGCGCCGGGTGCGCCCGCTGAGCGTCGAGGGCGGCCGGGTGCGGATGCTCGACCTCGACCGCGAGGCCGAGCTCGTCGTCGCCGTCCACCGGATCAACGCCGTCGGGGCGATCGACGGCTAGCCCGGCGGCCGCGGCGCTTCGCCGTCGTCGCCGGGTGGTGCCCCAGGTCCGCCCGCGGCGTGACGCAGGCTGATCCTCACCGCGCCGAGGAAGACCTGGACCACCAGGCCGAGGAGGACGAGGCCGGTGACCATCTGGACGGTGACGACGACGCGCGCCGGCTGCGAGACCGCGGCGATGTCACCGAAGCCGACCGTCGCGAGCGTGGCGACGGTGAAGTACAGGGCGTCGGTGCGGTCGACCGGCTCGGTGAAGGCACCGGGCTCACGGGCCGACATGGCCGTGTAGGCACCGGCGAAGAGGAGGACGTACAGCGGGATCGAGGTCGCCAGCGCCTCCACCGCGCGCAGCCGCGGGGAGGGGGAGATGACCACCGCCCGCAGCTGCCACACCAGCAGCGCGCCCAGGACCACGAGCCCGACGACGAGCACGACCGGAGCACCGCCCCGCTCCAGCGGGAGCGCGTAGTAGACCGCCAGCAGCACCACCCCGGTCAGCAGCGGACGCAGCAGCGTCCAGGGACGCACCCGGGGGCGTCCGGCGGAGAGGTCGGCAGGTCCACTCATCGCCGGTGATTGTCCTCCCAGGGCTCCGGGGCCGCAGGGGCGAGCGACGTCACCGTGACCGGAACGCCCGGAGACGCGACAATGGTCCGATGCCCGACGGCCCGCTCATCGTCCAGTCCGACAAGACCCTGCTCCTCGAGGTCGACCACCCGCGCGCCCGGGACGCCCGCCGCGCGATCGCCCCGTTCGCCGAGCTCGAGCGCGCCCCGGAGCACATCCACACCTACCGCCTCACCCCGCTCGGCCTGTGGAACGCGCGTGCCGCGGGCCACGACGCCGAGCAGGTGGTCAGCGCGCTCATCGACTACTCGCGCTACCCGGTCCCCCACTCCCTCCTCGTCGACGTCGCCGAGACGATGGACCGCTACGGGCGCCTCACCCTCCTCGCCCACCCCGCGCACGGGCTGGTCCTGGAGACGACCGACGTCCCCGTCCTCGAGGAGGTGCTGCGCTCCAAGCGCATCACCGGCCTGGTCGGCGAGCGGCTCGACGAGCGCACCGTCGTCGTCCACTCCAGCGAGCGCGGCCAGATCAAGCAGGCGCTGGTCAAGCTCGGCTGGCCGGCCGAGGACCTCGCCGGCTACGTCGACGGCGAGGCCCACCCGATCGCGCTCGACACCGGCGACTGGTCGTTGCGCCCCTACCAGGAGGAGGCCGTCGACGGGTTCTGGCACGGCGGCTCCGGCGTCGTCGTCCTCCCCTGCGGTGCGGGCAAGACGCTCGTCGGCGCCGGGGCGATGGCCCGCTCGGGCACGACGACGCTCATCCTCGTGACCAACACCGTCTCCGCCCGCCAGTGGCGTCACGAGCTGCTGCGCCGCACCACCCTCACCGAGGACGAGATCGGGGAGTACTCCGGCGCCCGCAAGGAGGTGCGCCCGGTGACGATCGCGACCTACCAGGTGCTCACCACCCGGCGGAAGGGTGTCTACCCGCACCTGGAGCTGCTCGACGCCCGCGACTGGGGCCTCATCCTCTACGACGAGGTCCACCTCCTGCCCGCCCCGATCTTCCGCATGACGGCCGACCTGCAGGCCCGTCGCCGCCTCGGCCTCACCGCCACGCTCGTGCGCGAGGACGGCCGGGAGGACGAGGTGTTCTCCCTCATCGGGCCCAAGCGGTACGACGCCCCGTGGAAGGACATCGAGGCCCAGGGCTACATCGCCCCGGCCGAGTGCACCGAGGTGCGCCTGACCCTGCCGCAGCACGACCGCATGGTCTACGCCACCGCCGAGGCCGACGAGCGCTACCGCCTCGCCGCGACGGCCGGCGGCAAGGAGCGCGTGGTCGAGGACCTCGTGCGCCGCCACCCCGGGGAGCAGGTGCTCGTCATCGGGCAGTACCTCGACCAGCTCGAGGACCTGTCGAACCGGCTCGACGCCCCGCTCATCACCGGCGCGACAACGGTCAACCAGCGCGAGGTCCTCTTCGACCGGTTCCGCGCCGGGGAGCTGCCCGTCCTCGTCGTGTCGAAGGTCGCGAACTTCTCCATCGACCTGCCCGAGGCGTCGGTCGCGGTCCAGGTGTCCGGGTCGTTCGGCTCGCGGCAGGAGGAGGCTCAGCGCCTCGGGCGCCTGCTGCGGCCCAAGGCCGACGGCAAGACGGCGCACTTCTACACGGTGGTCACCCGCGACACGGTCGACCAGGAGTTCGCCGCGCACCGCCAGCGGTTCCTCGCCGAGCAGGGCTACTCCTACCGGATCGTCGACGCCGAGGAGCTCGAGTCGCTCGACCGCTGATCCCGCCGGTCGCTACAGGTCGCCGAGCCGGGCGATCCCCTCGAGGGTCGCGGCGGTGCGGCGGGTGAGCGCCGCGTGCTCGAGGTCGGCCGCGCCGGTGCGCACGTTCTCGGCGAACCACGTGGCCTGCGCGCCGTACTGGTCGCCGTCGACCTCGAGGACCTCCCGGTCCTCGCCCCGCTCGACGACCACCCGCGCGGGCGCGTCGCGGCGGTCGGCCCGGAACGCGTCGGGCAGGTGGATCGTGCCCTCGCTGCCGATGAGCCGCGCCTCCGCGCGGAAGGCGGCGTCGAAGGAGCAGTGGAGGTTCGCGGTGAGCGCCCCGTACCGGGCGGTGACGGACACGCGGGTGGCCACCCCGCCCGGCTCGTCGCGATGGGAGACGACGCCGAGGTCGTCCGGCTCGCTGCCGGTGAGCCAGCCGAGCAGGTCCACCGGGTAGCAGCCGATGTCGTTGAGCGCGCCGCCGCCGAGGTCGCGCCGCAGCCGGATGTTCGGCGGCTCGGTGCGGGCGAGGGCGAAGTGGAAGGAGCTCTCCACGGTGACGAGCTCACCGATCGCCCCGCCGTCGAGCAGCTCGCGCACCCGTCGCAGCTGGGGGTGGTGGCGGTACATGAACGCCTCGGCGACCTGGACCCCGGCCCGGCGGGCGGCCGCCTCGACGGCGTCGAGCTCGGCCAGGCCCAGGACGATCGGCTTCTCGCACAGGACGTGCTTGCCGGCCTCGGCGGCCGCGACGGTCCAGCGGGCGTGCTCGGTGTTGGGCAGCGCGACGTAGACGACGTCGACCTCCGGGTCCGCGAGCAGCTCCTCGTGGCTGCCGTAGGCCCGCGCGATGCCGAGGTCGGCCGCGTAGCCGGGCGCCCGGCCGCTCGCCGAGCTCACCGCGAGGACCTCACTGGCCCCAGCCCGTCGGATCGCCGGGATCATCGCCGTCCGGGCGATGCCCGCCGCCCCCAGCACACCCCAGCGCAGCCCGTCCACCATCGTCTCCTCCTGTCGCCGTGACCGCCGCCAGCGTATCGCCGCCCAGCCGCGCACCCCGGCCCTGCGCCCCGCCCCGCCCCGCTCCCGTCGAGGTCGCACGTTCCGATCACCGGTCACCTGTTGTTTCGGCGGGACGGCGACGGGAACCGGCGACCTCGACGCAGGAGGGCGGGTGGCCGGCACGGCATGATGGGCGCGATGACGACGACGGCGGAGCACGTGGGCGAGCACGGCGAGCAGGTGGGCGCCGAGCTCGTCGCCGTCATCACGGCCGTGCAGAACGCCACCCCGCTCGTCCTCACCACCGCCGACGGCCGCCTGCTGCCCTCCGGCCCGCTCGTGCCCGGGCGCGGCACGATGCAGGCGAACCTGCGCGCGTGGGTCACCCGCCAGACCGGCTACGAGCTCGGGTACGTCGAGCAGCTCTACACCTTCGCCGACCGCAGCCGCGGCCCGCGGCCCGTCCTCGAGGTCTCCTACCTCGGCCTCACGACCGTCTCGTCCGTCACCCCCGGCTGGCGCTCGTGGCTGGACTACTTCCCGTGGGAGGACCAGCGCTCGGGCGACGACGGCGCCCTCGCCGCGCTCGCCCCGGCCCTCGAGCGGTGGGCCGAGGAGGACCCCGAGCAGGCCGAGCGCCGCCGGCTGCGCGTCGCGGTCACCTTCGGCCTCCACGGCCAGCCCTGGCCACCCGAGCTCACCCTCCAGCGCTACGAGCTGCTCTACGAGGCCGGCCTCGTCCCCGAGGCGCACGGCGGCGCCCCCACCCCGGGGACCGGGCAGCCGATGGACCGCGACCACCGCCGTATCCTCGCCACCGGCATCGGCCGGCTGCGCGCGAAGATCCAGTACCGCCCCGTCGTCTTCGAGATGCTCCCCGAGTCCTTCACCCTCGGGCGCCTTCAGACCACCGTCGAGGCCGTGGCCGGCCAGCTGCTCCACAAGCAGAACTTCCGCCGCCTCGTCGAGCAGCAGGACCTCGTCGAGGAGACGGGCGAGGTCGACTCCTCCACGGGCGGGCGCCCCGCCAAGCTCGTCCGCTTCCGTCGCGCCGTCCTCGACGAGCGCGAGGCCGCCGGGACGAAGCTGCCCATCGCCCGCTCCCGGTAGCGGCCCGCCCCGCGGGGGACATTGCGTTGCGCCGACTGGGACGCGAAGATCGCATGGTGAGCCAGACCTCCCCCCGGCGCCTGCGCCGTGCCGCCCTCCTCGCCCCTCTCCTCGTGCTGCTCGGCCTCGTCGCCTCGCCCGCGGCCGCCGAGCCGCCCCTCTTCCTCGAGGACCGGGTGACCGACGAGGCGGGGGTGCTCGACGGCGGCGAGGTGGACGACGTCGAGGAAGCTGTCGCGGACCTGCAGAGCGAGGCGGGGGTCTCCCTGTTCGTCGTCTACGTCGACTCCTTCGACGGCATGGGCTCCGAGGCGTGGGCCGAGGAGACGTACGAGACGTCGAACCTCGGCACCGACGACTCCCTGCTCGCCGTCGCGGTCGAGGACCGCGCGTACTTCCTGGGTGGCGGCACTGCGCTCGTCTCCGAGGCGGGATACGCACAGATCCGCACGAACCTCGTCGAGCCCGAGCTCGCCGAGGACAATTGGGGCGCGGCAGCGGTCGCCGCGGCGGAGGGTCTGCAGGAGTGGGCGACCAGCGGCACTATCGACGGCGCAGCGACCGGCGAGGGCTCCGGCGGCGGCATGGGCTTCCTCGGCACGCTCCTCGTCATCGGGCTCATCGGCATCGCCGTCATCGCCGTCATCTCCTGGGCCCGCAGTCGCAGCCGTGGTCATGTCGCGGGGCCGCGGACCCAGGAGCTGCCCCCGGACCACCCGCTGCGCCTGTCGACCGAGGAGCTGAACAAGCGCGCCGGCTCGGCGCTGGTCGCCGTCGACGACGCGATCCGCTCCTCGGCGGAGGAGCTCGGCTTCGCCCAGGCGCAGTTCGGTCTCCAGGCCACCGACTCCTTCAGCGCGGCCCTGGAGGACGCCAAGGCCAAGGCCGGGCGCGCCTTCCACATCCGCCAGCTGCTCGACGACGACCAGCCGGAGACCGAGCCGCAGGCGCGGACGATGATGGCCGAGATCCTCACCCTGTGCGACGACGTCGCCCAGACCCTTCGTGACCAGGCCGCCCACTTCGGCGAGCTGCGCGACATGCAGTCCCGCGCCCCGCAGGTGCTGGCCGAGATGGAGCAGCGCGCCACCGAGGTCGAGGGCCGGCTGCCCACGGCGCGCGTCGTCCTGAACGGCCTCGCCGCCCGCTACCCGGCCAGCGCCCTCACCTCGATCTCGCAGAACCCGCAGCAGGCCACCGGCCTGCTCGCCGGCGCCCGCGAGGCCATCGCCGAGGGGCGCCGCCAGATCGAGGGCGAGGACCGCGCGGCCGCCGTCGCCGCCGCCTACACCGCCCAGGAGGCGATCGGCCAGGCCGCGTCGCTGCTCGACGCCGTCGACCGCGCCGGGGACGACCTCGCCCAGGCCGGCAAGCGCCTCGACGCCGCGCTCGCCTCGATCAGCTCCGACGTCCAGGACGCCGCACGGCTCGCCCCCGAGGACGCCGTCGTCGCCCCGCGCGTCGTCGAGGCCCGGGCCGCGATCGAGCAGGGCAACCAGGCGCGCCAGGGCGGGGACCCGCTCGCTGCCCTCGCCCGGCTCACCGCGGCCGAGGACGCCCTCGACGCCGCCCTGGCCCCCTCCCGCGAGCTCGACGAGCGACGCCGCCGTGCGCAGGGCCAGCTCACCCACCGGCTCGACGCCCTCAACGCCCGGATCGGCGCGGTCTCCGAGTTCGTCCGCACCCGCCGCGGGGCGGTCGGCACCGAGGCCCGCACCCGCCTCGCCGAGGCGTCCCGCCTCGCCCAGCAGGCCGGCGAGCTCGCCGGCTCCGACCCCGAGCGCGCCCTCGCGCTCGTCCAGGAGGGTGAGCAGCGCATCGCCGCCGCCCAGCAGCTCGCCGAGCGCGACACCGACTCCTTCGGGGGCGGGTTCGGCGGCGGCCTCGGGGGCGGTGGTGGCCGCGGCGGGATCGACGTCGGCTCCCTCATCCTCGGCGGCATCCTCCTCGGCGGCGGCGACCGGCACAGCGGCTGGGGCGGTGGCGGCTTCGGTGGAGGTGGCGGCTTCGGTGGGGGCGGCGGCTTCGGCGGAGGCGGCGGGGGCTTCGGCGGCGGTGGCGGCTTCGGCGGAGGCGGCGGCCGGTTCTGAGAAGCACGGCCGGACCACGACGCGTTTTTGCAAGAATCCAGCAGGACCACACGACGAGAGGCAGCACACCATGACCGAGAAGCAGAGCATCCTGGGTCGCATCGCCCAGCTGACGCGGGCGAACGTCAACGCCCTCATCGACCGGGCCGAGGACCCGCAGAAGATGCTCGACCAGCTCGTGCGCGACTACACCAACTCGATCATCGAGGCCGAGGAGGCGGTGGCCGTGACCATCGGCAACCTCCGTCTCGCCGAGCAGGACCACGCTGCCGACGTCGAGGCCGCCCGCGACTGGGGCAACAAGGCCATCGCGGCGTCGAACAAGGCCGAGCAGCTGCGCGCGAGCGGCGACACCTCCGAGGCCCAGCGCTTCGACAGCCTCGCGAAGATCGCCATCACCAAGCAGATCGCGGCCGAGAAGGAGGCTCGTGACGCCGAGCCGATGATCGCCTCGCAGAACGAGGTGGTCGACAAGCTCAAGACCGGCCTCACGCAGATGCGCGTCCAGCTCGAGGGTCTCAAGAGCCGGCGCGACCAGCTCGTGGCCCGCCAGAAGACGGCCGAGGCCCAGGGCAAGGTGCAGAGCGCCATCTCCTCGATCAACGTCCTCGACCCGACCACCGAGATCTCCCGCTTCGAGGAGCAGGTGCGCCGCGAGGAGGCACGCGTCGCCGGCCACGCCGAGCTCAACGCGGGCTCGCTGGAGTCACAGTTCGCCGAGCTGGAGGACTACGGCACCCAGAGCGAGGTCGAGCTGCGGCTGGCCGCCCTCAAGCAGGGCAAGCAGCCCGGCCAGATCGAGGCCTGACCGCCCCTCCCCTCACCCCCTTCCGGCGAGAGCCGGGTCGTGCACACGTGCAGGATCCGGCTCTCGCCGCATGTGAGGGTCCCCTCTCCCGCCGAGAGATGGATCGCGCACGCCGTTGCGGCCCTCGCCCCTGCGACGTCGCTAAGGTGTGGCCATGACGGACTCCCCGCGCACCTATCTCCTCATCGACGGGGAGAACATCGACGCCACCCTCGGCATGAGCGTGCTGGGCCGGCGCCCCGCCCCCGAGGAGCGACCGCGCTGGGACCGCATCCTCGACTTCGCCGACGCCGTCTTCGACCAGCCGGCCAAGGGCCTGTTCTTCCTCAACGCGAGCTCGGGCCAGATGCCGATGGGCTTCGTCCAGGCGCTGCTCGCGATGAGCTTCCACCCGATCCCGCTCGCCGGGGCGGCGACCGAGAAGGTCGTCGACATCGGTATCCAGCGCACGCTCGAGGCGATCGCGCAGCAGCCGGAGGGCGACGTCCTCCTCGCGAGCCACGACGGCGACTTCCTGCCCCAGGTGGAGCAGCTCGTCGACGCCGGCCGCCAGGTCGGGATCATCTGCTTCCGCGAGTTCGTCAACTCCCACCTCACCGAGCTCACGTCGCGCGGCCTGAAGATCTACGACCTCGAGGACGACCTCGGGGCCTTCCAGACCCCGCTGCCGCGCGTCCGGATCATCCCGCTCACCAGCTTCGACCCGATGCGCTACCTCTGAGGTGACCGACCTGCTCGTCCGCGGGGCCCGGCTCGTTCCGGTCGCCTCGCGGCGCCCCCGCGCCGTCCCGGCCCCACCTGCCGGCGTCGTCGACGTCCGCGTGGAGGACGGGCGTGTGGTCGAGGTCGGGCCCGGCCTGCGCGGGCGCGGTGAGGAGCTCGACGCCGAGGGCCGGTGGCTCGTCCCGGGCCTGTGGGACCAGCACGTCCACAGCGGCCAGTGGGCGCGCTCGTTCACCCGCGTCGACGTCTCCTCGGCCGCGAGCGCCGCCGACGCCGTCGCGATCGTGCGGGCCGCCGTCGCCGGCCGTCCGCCGGCACCCGGCGTGCTCCTCGAGGGGTACGGCTTCCGGGACGCGCTGTGGCAGGACGTGCCGACGACGACGGCGCTGGACGCCGCCGCGGGCGACGTGCCCGTCGTCCTCGTCTCGGGCGACGTGCACTGCGGGTGGCTGAGCAGCGCCGCGATGGCCCGGCTCGGGGTGCCGCACCGCGACGGGCTCGTCCGGGAGCACGAGTGGTTCGACGTGCTCGCGCGCATCGGGCGCCTGCCGCACGCGGAGGAGGCGGGGCTGCGCGCGGCGCTGGGGTCGGCGGCGGAGCGCGGCGTCGTCGGCATCGTCGACGTCGAGTTCGCGGCCAACCACCGCAGGTGGCCCGAGCGTGTCGCGGCAGGCCTGGACACCCTGCGCGTGCGCACCGGCATCTACACCGACGACCTCGACGACGTCCTCGCGGCGGGCCTGCGCACCGGCGCCCCCCTGCCCGGCGGCGCCGGGCTGCTCACCATGGGGCCGGTCAAGGTCATCACCGACGGCGCGCTCAACACCCGCACCGCGCACTGCCACGACCCCTACTCCGGCGGCGACGGCACCCACGGGGAGCAGACCGTCCCCGCGGCCGAGCTGCGGGCGCTCATGCGTCGCGCGAGCGCCGCCGGGCTGACGACGGCGGTGCACGCCATCGGCGACGCGTCGGTGACGATCGCGCTGGACGCCTACGCGGCCACCGGCGCGCGCGGCACGCTCGAGCACGCCCAGCTCGTGACCGCCGAGGACGTGGCGCGCTTCGCGCGGCTGGGCGTGGCCGCCAGCGTCCAGCCCGCCCACCTGCTCGACGACCGCGACGTCGCCGAGGCGTACTGGGCCGGGCGCGCCGGGCGGACCTTCCCGCTGCGCGACCTGCTCGACGCCGGGACGGAGCTGCGGTTCGGCTCCGACGCGCCCGTCGCCCCGCTCGACCCGTGGCTGGCGATGGCCGCGGCCGTCTCCCGCACCGGGGACGAGCGTCCCCCGTGGACGCCGGAGCAGCGGATCACCCCCGCCGAGGCGCTGGCCGCGAGCACCGACGGCTGGGGCACGGTGGCCCCCGGCCACCCCGGTGACCTCGTCCTCCTCGACGCCGACCCCCTGAGCGCCGACCTGCGCACCATGCCCGTCGCCACCACCATCCTCGCCGGCCGCGTCACCCACGACACCCGCTGACCCTCGGGCGGACGGTCCTCCCTCTGGGACGCCCTTCTGCGCCCGCGCGACCCTGCTGCAGCGCGCGTCCCGGGGCGCCAGGGGGCGTCCCAGGGAACTCGTCACCTCTCGGACGCCCTCCCGCCGAACGGCATCGAGGAGGTTCCCAGGGAACCTTCAGGAAATCGGAGGACACTGGAGGTATGACCGAGGGACAGGCGCGGCTCCTCGTCGTAGACGACGAGCCCAACATCCGCGAGCTGCTCACGACGTCGCTGCGCTTCGCGGGCTTCGACGTCGTCTCCGCCGCCGACGGCAACGAGGCGATGCGCCTGGCCGTCGAGGCCGAGCCGGACCTCATCGTCCTGGACGTCATGCTCCCGGACATGGACGGCTTCACCGTGACGCGCCGGCTGCGGGAGAAGGGCCACCACACCCCCGTCCTGTTCCTCACCGCGCGCGACGACATGTCCGACAAGGTCACCGGCCTCACCGTCGGCGGCGACGACTACGTGACCAAGCCGTTCTCCCTGGAGGAGGTCGTCGCCCGCATCCGGGCGATCCTGCGGCGCACCCAGCAGCAGGAGGACGACTCCGCCATCCTGCGCTACGCCGACCTCGAGCTCGACGAGGACGCCCACGAGGTCCGCCGCGCCGGGCGACTCATCGACCTGTCCCCCACGGAGTTCAAGCTCCTGCGCTACCTCATGGTCAACGCCGGCCGGGTGCTGTCGAAGTCGCAGATCCTCGACCACGTGTGGGAGTACGACTGGGGCGGGGACGGCGCGATCGTCGAGTCCTACATCTCCTACCTGCGCCGCAAGATCGACGGCCGCGGCAGCGACGGCGAGAAGCCGGTCCCGCTCATCCACACCCGGCGCGGGGTCGGCTACCTCCTGCGCGAGCCCACGAGCGGCCGATGACCCTGCGCGAGCGAGCCGCCGCCGTGCCCCTGCGCGGCCGGATCGTCGTCCTGCTCGTCCTCCTCCTCGGGGCGGGGCTGACCGTCACCGGCCTGACGACCGCGACGCTCCTGCGCGGCTACCTCCTCGCCGAGACCGACGAGCAGATCTCCACCGCGGCGCGCAACGTCGACCTCGACGTGCTGCGCAGCAGCGCCGAGGCCGACGTCATGCCGACCACCTACTACGTGCGCCTGCAGTCGGCGGCGGGCGAGCCGCTCGTCGTCGCGGCGCGCTGGACGGTCCAGCAGTTCGGCACGCCCGACCTGCCCGCGCAGGTCGAGGGGCTGGGCGAGGGCTACACGGTCGGCAGCGACCGGCCCGGCCAGCGCTGGCGCGCGATCACCTACCTCGTCCAGGACGCCCCGGCAGGGACGACGCTCACCGTCGCCCTGCCCCTTGCCGGCGCGGACGACACGCTCGCCCGCGTCTCACTGACCATCGTCGTCACCGGGATCGCCGTCGTCCTGCTCGCGGCGACGCTCGGCTCGCTCGCCGTGCGGCGCGCGCTGCGCCCACTGCGGGAGATCGAGGAGACCGCCGGGGCGATCGCGGCGGGCGACCTGTCCCGCCGGGTGCCCGAGGCGAGCCCGAACACCGAGGTGGGGCGGTTGTCCTCCTCGCTCAACACGATGCTCGCGCAGATCGAGCGGGCCTTCGCGGCCCAGGCCGCCTCCGAGAGCCGGATGCGGCGCTTCGTCTCCGACGCGAGCCACGAGCTGCGCACCCCGCTCGCCACCGTGCGCGGGTACGGCGAGCTCTACCGGATGGGCGCGATCCCGCCGGAGGAGCTGCCCGCCGCGATGGCGCGCATCGAGAGCGAGGCGCAGCGGATGGGCGGCCTGGTCACCGACCTCCTCCAGCTCGCCCGGCTCGACGAGGGCCGCCGCCTGGAGCGCCGGCCCGTCGACCTCACCGTGCTCGCCCACGACGCCGTCACCGACCTGCGGGCCCTCGACCCGTCGCGCACGACGACGTTCGTCCCGCTCGAGGGCGCCGTCGCGGGCCCTGGGGCGACGACCGTCCTGGGCGACGAGAACGCGCTGCGCCAGGTGCTCTCCAACCTCACCGGCAACGTCGTGCGCCACACCCCACAGGGCACGCCGGTGGAGGTGGCGGTCGGCCGGGCCGGCGATGCCGTCGTCCTCGAGGTGCGCGACCACGGCCCGGGGATCTCCCCCGAGCACGCCGAGCGGGTCTTCGAGCGCTTCTACCGGCTGGACGACTCGCGCGCCCGGGCCTCGGGCGGCTCGGGGCTGGGCCTGGCGATCGTCGCGGCGCTCGTCGCCGCGCACGGCGGGACGGCCCGCGTGCTGCCCACCCCCGGCGGTGGCACGACCGTGCGGGTGCAGCTCCCGGCCGCGCCCGCGGGCGAGCCCCCTGCCGAAGGCTAGGCCGGGTACACCTCGACCTCGGCGGCCTTGACGACGAAGAGGACCTCCTCGCCCACCGCGAGGGCGAGGGCGGCGAGCGAGGCGGGCGTGACGTCGGCGGCGAGGCGGTTGCCCGAGGCGGTCTCCCCGCGCACCCGCACGAGCGCGCCCTGCTGCTCCAGCCCGGTGACCCGGACGGCCAGGACGTTGCGCGGGCTGCCACCGGGCGCCGTCCGGTGCACCGCGACCGTGCGCGGCGCGAACGCCGCCGCCGCCGGTCCGCCGGCGGGGCCGTCGTCGGCCGGGCCGTGGACGACGTCGCCCCCCACCCGGACCGCCCCGTCGCCCACGTGCTCGCCGAGCAGGAGGTTGACGCCGGCCAGCCGCGCCGCGAACCCGGACCGCGGCCGGGTGAGCACCTGCGCCGTCGGCCCCTCCTCGACGACGCGCCCGTCCTCCATGACGACGACGGCGTCGGCGACCGCGAGCACGTCGAGCAGGCTGTGGGTGACGACGACGGCGGTGCGCCCCGCCTGCCGCAGCGCGCGGCGCAGCACCTGGCGCAGCTCGGCGGCGGCGTCGACGTCGAGCGCGGCGAGCGGCTCGTCGAGGAGCACGAGGCGCGGCTCGGGAGCCAGCGCCCGGGCGATGGCGACGCGCTGCTGCTGCCCGCCGGACAGCTCGCGCGGCCGGCGCCCGGCGAGGTGCGCGGCGCCGACCTCCTCGAGGCGGGCGAGCGCCACCTGCCGGGCACGTGCCCGCCCGGCGCCGAGCGCCCGTGGTCCGAAGGCGACGTTGTCGGCGGCGTCGAGGTGAGGCAGCAGGAGCGGCTCCTGGGCGCACAGCGAGATGTGACGGCGGTGGGGCGGGACCCAGGTGCCAGGCCCGGCGACCCGCCGCCCGGCCACCCACACCTCCCCCTCCGACGGGCGCAGGGTGCCCGAGGCCAGGGCGAGCGCGGTCGACTTCCCGGCGCCGTTGGCCCCGACGAGGGCGATCACCTGGCCGGCGGGCACGGTGAGGTCGACGCGCACCCCGCGCTCGGGGACGACGGCGCGCACGTTCAGCGCGGGAGCGTTCACCGGGCACCCGCCCGGCGCCGGCCCCGGCCCTGCGTCGCGACGACGAGCGCGGCGGCGAGGACGATGAGCAGGAGGGACAGCGCGATCGCGGCGTCCGGGTCGGTCTCGCGCTGGAGGTAGATCTCCAGCGGCAGCGTGCGGGTGACGCCCTGGAGCGAGCCGGCGAAGGTGAGGGTCGCGCCGAACTCCCCGAGGCAGCGGGCGAAGGCGAGGGCCGTCCCGGAGGCGAGCGCCGGGGCGAGCAGCGGCAGGGTGACCCGGCGCAGCACCGTCGTCGGCCCGGCGCCGAGCGTGGCCGCGACGACCTCGTGGCGCCGGCCCGCCGTCCGGGCGGCCCCCTCGACCGACAGGACGAGGAACGGCAGGGCGACGAACGCCTGGGCGAGCACGACCGCCGTCGTCGAGAAGGCGATGTCGATGCCGAGCACCTCGAGCTGGCGCCCGAGCAGCCCGCGGCGGCCGAACGTCGTGAGGAGCGCGAGGCCGGAGACCACCGGCGGCAGGACGAGCGGGAGGAGGACGACCGTGCGCAGCACGCGCGCGCCCGGCAGGGCGGTCCACGCGAGGACGAGCGCGAGCGGCACCCCGAGGACGACGACGAGGAGCGTCGCGGCCGCCGACGTGCGCAGGCTCAGCCACAGCGCGTCGAGCGAGGCCGCGGAGGTGAGGAGGGCGGGCAGCTCGGCCCACGGCACCCGCAGGAGCGTGCCGGCCACGGGGACGGCGATGAGCAGCACCCCGGCCGCGGCGGGCACGAGCACCCACCGGGGCAGGCCGGCAGTGGTCACGGGGTGCCGAACCCGGCCGCCGCGAGGACCTCCTGGCCCACGGGTCCGCTGACGAGGTCGATCCACGCCTGCGCGAGCGCCTCCTGGTCGGTGCCGGTGGTGACGGCGACCGGGTAGCGGTTGACGACCTCCTCGGCGCCCTCGACGGGGACCACCTCGACGGCGTCCCCGGCGACGACGGCGTCGGTCGAGTAGACGAGCCCGGCCTCGGCCTGCCCGGAGGTCACCTTGCCGAGGACGTCGGTGACGCTGTTCTCCTCGCTCACCGGGGTGAGGGTGAGGCCGAGGTCCGCGGCGAGCGCCTGGGCGGCGGCCCCGCACGGGACCTGCGGGGCGCACACGACGAGGTCGGCGCCGGCGAGCCCCGCGGCGTCCAGGCCGGTGACCCCGCCCGGGTTGCCGGCGGGCACGACGAGCGTGAGGGCGTTCTCGGCGACGACCTGCGGCTGGCCGGCGACGGTGCCGTCCTCGACGGCGCGGGCCATCGTGGCCTCGTCGGCGGTGGCGAGGACGTCGGCGGGGGCGCCGGCGTCGAGCTGGGCGACGAGGTCGGCCGACCCGGCGAAGGAGAAGGTGACCTCGGCGCCGGGGTGCTCGGCGGTGAACAGCTCGCCGAGCTCCTCGTAGACCGTGCGCAGCGAGGCGGCGGCGTAGACGGTGAGCTCGCCCGAGGGCGTGGTGGCCTGCTCGGCGCCGCCGTCGGTCGCCCCGCAGGCGCCGAGGGCGAGCACGGCGAGGGTGGCGGCCGCGAGCGCGCGCGGGCGGCTCACGGCTCGACCCGCGGGGCCTGGACGATGACGGTCGTCGCCTTGACGACGGCGGAGGCGAGCGAGCCCGCCTCCAGGCCGAGGTCGCGGGCGGCCTCGGCGCTCATGAGCGAGACGACGCGGAAGGGGCCGCACTGGAGGTCGACCTGCGCCATGACGCCGTCGGCCTGGACCCGGGTGACGAGGCCGGTGAAGTGGTTGCGTGCGGAGCTCGACACCCCGCCCACCTCGGGCAGCTGGCGCCGCTCGGCGAGCTCCTGGGCGTAGCGGGCGAGCTCGGCGCCCTCGACGACCTTGCGACCGGCGTCGTCGGTCCGCGCGTCGAGCTGTCCGTCCTCGACCCACCGGCGCACGGTGTCGTCGCTGACCCCGAGGAGCGAGGCAGCCTGGCTGATCCGAAACTGCGGCATGCCGGAGAGGCTAACACCGCATCTGCGGAGCCGAACTGGGTCCTTGGGGCTAGAGCTCGGTGCTCGTCGGACTGCGCCGCCGCCGCTCGCGCGGCGGGGCCACCGGCTCCCACCCCCGTCGCGGGGCCCGGGTGCCGCGCGAGGGCCCGCCGCGGGAGCGGTAGACGACGAGCGGGCGGGTCGAGTACTGCACCGGGGCGGAGAACGCGTGGACGAGCCGGGTGAAGGGCCAGACGAGGAAGAGGAGGAACGCCGCGACGATGTGCAGCTTGAACTGGTAGGGCACGTCGGTCATGAGCTCGGGCTGCGGCTGGAGGGCGAACAGCGAGCGCAGCCAGGGGGAGATCGTCTCCCGGTAGTCGTAGCCGTGGCCACCCGCGAGGATCTGGTTCTGCACGGTCGCCCACATGCCCAGCAGGATCGGCATCCCCAGCAGGACGTACATGACCTTGTCCGTCCGGGTGGTCGCGAGGAAGACCGGGCCCGTCTTGCGGCGCCGGTAGATGAGGATGGCGAGCCCCACGATCGTCATGAGGCCCGCCAGCGAGCCGAGGTAGGTGGCGATGACGTGGTAGAAGTCCTGGCCGATGCCGACCGCCTCGGTCCAGCTCTTCGGGATGAGCAGACCCATGAAGTGGCCGAGCGCGACGAAGAGGATGCCGAAGTGGAACATCGGTGAGCCGAGCCGCAGGAGCGCGTGCTCGTAGAGCTCGGAGGAGCGGGTGGTCCAGCCGAACTTGTCGTAGCGGTAGCGCCAGAACAGGCCGACGACGAACACCGCCATCGCCACGTACGGGAAGACCACCCACGCGATCGTCGCCGCTGCGCTCATGGCCTGACCTCCCTGTCGTTGGTGCCGCCCGGTGCGAAGGGCTCCAGCGGCCCGAGTGCGTTGAGGCCGACCATCTCCGAGGGTGGGCCGGAGGTGATGAGCTCGAGGTACCGGTCGCGGACCTCGTCGCTCACCGGCGGCAGCGTGAGGCACACGGCCTCGACGACGGCGGCGTACGGGCTGCCCACGCCGGTGAGCGCCGAGCGCAGCACCTCGATCCCCTGCCGGTGGCTGCCGAGCAGCCCGGCGGCGATCTGCGGGTCCCCGCGGGCGGAGAACTCCAGCACGGTGGGCAGGAAGTCGGGCAGCTCGTCGCGGTCGAGCTCCCAGCCCGCCGCCCGGTAGGCCTCGACGAAGCGCACGAGCGCGGTGCCCCGCTTCCGGGTGTCCCCGGTGAGGAAGTAGGACAGGTACATCGAGCACTTGCGCTTGAGGTCGAACGTCTCGACGTAGTGCCGCGCGAGCGCGTCCTCCCCGAGCTCGGCGGCCGTGTCGAGGAAGCCCCACAGCCGCTCCCGCACGGGGCCGGGCAGGGTGGCGGTGGCCACCCGGACGGTGCCGTGGCTCGCGAGGCGCTGCGGAGTCGGGTAGTCGAGGAGCACCGAGGCGGCCATGTGCGCCACCGTGCGCTGCGCGGGCCTCAGCCGCACGGGGGTGAGCGGGACCAGGCCCGGGGCCCGGATGAAGCCGGTCATCGCCGTCCCTCCCCGACCGGCGGCTCGTCGCCGGGCGACCTGTCCCCGGTCCGGTCGGTCCCGCCCGCCTGCGGCCCGGGGTCCCCCGCCGGGTGGGGGTCGCGCTCGGACACCGCCGGTCCGGACTCGATGTCCCCGGAGTGGACCTCCTGCCCGCCCTCGGAGGGGGCGACGTCGACCCCGGCGGCGGGGACGGTCTCGCTGCGCTCGTCGTCCCGCTCGCCCGGCGCGGGCGGGAACAGCCCGCTGGACCCGCGCCCGTCCCAGTTGAGCAGGTTGGTCCGCCCCGGCGTCGAGGGCGCGTACGGCGAGGTCTGCCGGTCCTTGAGGACGTGGAAGTTCTCGACGGCGGCCGGCACGTCCGCTCCCGAGCCGGTCCCGAAGGGCCCGGCCCCGCCCATCCCGGGACCGCCGTGGACGTCGAGGGAGCAGGCCATCTCCTCGAGCTCCTGGGCGATCTCCGCGTGGGTCGAGGGGATGACGTAGCGGTCCTCGTACTTCGCGATGGCGAGCAGCCGGTACATCTCCTGGATCTCCGCGCCGGTCATGCCGACGGCGGCGGCCGTCTCCTCGTGCGGCTCCTCCCCGAGGTTGAGGTCGCGCATGTAGGAGCGCATCGCCGCCAGTCGGCGCAGCACCCGCTCCACCGGCGCGGTGTCCCCGGCGGTGAAGAGCCCGGCGAGGTACTCCAGCGGGATCCGCATGGTCGACAGCGCGGTGAGCAGCGTGCGGGCGTCCTCGCCGTCGTTGCCGGAGGCGGTGACGGTGTCGACGACGGGGCTGAGCGGCGGGATGTACCAGACCATCGGCAGGGTGCGGTACTCGGGGTGGAGCGGCAGGGCGACCTCGTAGTCGGTGATGAGCCGCCAGACCGGGGAGGCCTGCGCCGCCTCGATCCAGTCCTCGGGCATGTTCTCCCGGCGGGCGGCGGCGACGACCTCCGGGTCGAACGGGTCGAGGAACACCCTGCGCTGCGCGGCGAGGAGGTCGTGCTCCTCAGGGGTCGCGGCGGCCTCGGACACCCGGTCGGCGTCGTAGAGCACGAGGCCGATGTAGCGCAGGCGGCCCACGCACGTCTCGGCGCACACGGTGGGCAGGCCGGCCTCGATGCGCGGGTAGCACATCGTGCACTTCTCGGCCTTGCCGGTCTGGTGGTTGAAGTAGACCTTCTTGTACGGGCAGCCGGTGACGCACATGCGCCACCCGCGGCACTGGTCCTGGTCGACGAGGACGATGCCGTCCTCGGCGCGCTTGTACATCGCGCCCGACGGGCAGGAGGCGACGCACGAGGGGTTGAGGCAGTGCTCGCAGATGCGCGGGAGGTAGAACATGAAGGTCTGCTCGAACTCGGCCTTGACCTCCTGGTTCATCTTCCGCAGGACGGGGTCGGCGGCCATGGTCTCGGTCGACCCGCCGAGCATGTCGTCCCAGTTCGCCGACCACTGGATCTTCATCGGCTCCCCGGAGATCAGCGACCTCGGCCGGGCGACCGGGGTGTGCGGGGAGTCCGCGGGCGCGGACAGGAGCATGTCGTACTCGTAGGTCCACGGCTCGTAGTAGTCGTGGATGGTCGGCATCTTCGGGTTGGAGAAGATCGTCGCGAGCTTCCTCGCCCGGCCGCCGGCCTTGAGCTTGAGCTTGCCGCGCCGGCTCAGCGTCCAGCCGCCCTGCCACACCTCCTGGTCCTCGTAGGTGCGGGGGTAGCCGAGACCTGGCCTGGTCTCGACGTTGTTGAACCACACGTACTCGGTGCCGGTGCGGTTCGTCCACGCCTGCTTGCACGTGACGGAGCACGTGTGGCAGCCGATGCACTTGTCGAGGTTCATCACCATCGACATCTGCGCCATGACCCTCATGAGTAACGGACCTCCTGGCTGCGGCGGCGGATGGTGGTGACCTCGTCACGCTGGTTGCCGGTGGGCCCGATGTAGTTGAACGCGTAGGCGAGCTGGGCGTACCCGCCGATGAGGTGGCTGGGTTTCATCAGCACCCGGGTGAGGGAGTTGTGGATGCCGCCGCGCTGGCGGGAGGTCTCGGTGAGCGGGACGTCGACCACCCGCTCGGTCGCGTGGTGCATGTAGACGGTGCCCTCGGGCATGCGGTGGGAGACCACGGCGCGGGCGACGACGACGCCGTTGCGGTTGTAGGCCTCGACCCACTCGTTGTCCCGCACGCCGATCTTCCCCGCGTCCTGCGGGGACATCCAGATGTTCGACCCGCCGCGGGACAGGGAGAGCATGAAGAGGTTGTCCTGGTACTCGGAGTGGATCGACCACTTGGAGTGCGGGGTGAGGTAGCGGACGGCGACCTCCGCGTGCCCGGTGGCGGTCGGCTCCCCGCTCGGGGCGGTGTCCCCCACCCGCGGGGAGTCGTAGAGGCGGTGCATGTCCAGGGGTGGGCGGTAGACCGGCAGCGTCTCCCCCATCTCGGCCATCCAGTCGTGGTCGAGGTAGAAGTGCATCCGCCCGGTGAGCGTGTGCCACGGCTTGAGCCGCTCGACGTTGGTGGAGAAGGCGGTGTAGCGCCGTCCGCCGGTCTCCGAGCCGGACCACTCCGGGGAGGTGAGGACGCTCGTCGGCCTCGTCTGGGTGTCGGTGAAGGTCACCCGCACCGACTCCGACTCCGCGGCGAGGTCGGCCAGCCGGGTGCCGGTGCGCTGCTCCAGGTGCTCGAAGCCCTGGGTGGCCAGGCGCCCGTTCGTCGTGCCGGACAGGGCGAGGATCATCTCGATCGCCTTGGTGTCCTTGTCGAGCGAGGGCCGCCCCGCGGCGACGCCGGAGACCACCCGCCCGTTGCGGGCGGCGAGGTCGGCGACCTCCCGGTCGGGGGTGAAGCTCACCCCCTTGGTCATCATCCCCACCGAGTCCGGCAGCGGGCCCAGGGCGTTGAACTTCGCGAGGGTGGCCGGGTAGTCGCGCTCGATGGTGACGAGCTTGGGCATCGTCACGCCCGGGACGAGCGGCGTCTCCTCGAGCGGGGCGAGCGCGCCGTGCGGGGTGGCCAGGGCGTCGGGGGTGTCGTGGTTGAGCGGGGCGGCGAGCAGGTCACGGCGCCGCCCGAGGTGGGCGACGCTGAGCTGGGAGACCTTCCCGGCGAGGTCCTGGAAGATCCGGAAGTCGGTCCGGGTCTGCCAGGGCGGGGAGATCGCGGGGTTGAAGGAGTTGACGAACGGGTGCATGTCCGTCGTCGAGATGTCGTGCTTCTCGTACCAGGTCGCGGCCGGCAGGACGATGTCGGAGTACAGCGTCGTCGACGTCATCCGGAAGTCGAGGCAGGTGAGCAGGTCGACCTTCCCCTCGGCACCCTCCTCGCGCCACACCATGTCCCGCGGGCGGCGCCCGGGCGGGGAGGGCTCGGCCCGCACGGCCGACTCGGTGCCGAGCAGGTGCTTGAGGAAGTACTCGTTGCCCTTGGAGGAGGAGCCGAGGATGTTCGAGCGCCACACGGTGATGACGCGGGGGAAGTTCTCCGGGGCGTCCGGGTCCTCGACGGCGAAGCGAAGCCGCCCGGCGCGCAGCTCCTCGACGACGTACTCCGGCACCTCCTTGCCCGCCGCGGCGGCCTCGTCGGTGATGTCGAGCGGGTTGCGGTCGAAGGTCGGGTAGCTCGGCATCCACCCGCGCTTGGCGGACTCCACCAGGGTGTCGGCCGTGGTCAGGCCGGCGAAGCGGCCCGTGGCGAGCGGGGAGGCGAGGGTCTCGGCAGGCAGCCCGTCGTAGCGCCACTGGTCGGTGCCGAGGTACCAGAAGGCGGTGGAGATCATGTGCCGGGTGGGCCGCTGCCAGTCGAGCGCGAAGGCGTACTGCTGGAAGCCGGTGATCGGGCGGATCTTCTCCTGACCGACGTAGTGGGCCCAGCCGCCGCCGTTGACGCCCTGGCAGCCGGTGAGCGTGACGAGCGCGATCATCGCCCGGTAGATCGTGTCGGAGTGGAAGAAGTGGTTGGTCCCGGCGCCCATGACGATCATCGACCGGCCGCCCGAGCGGCGGGCGTTGTCGGCGAACTCGCGCCCGATCCGCACGACCGCCGCGACCGGCACGCCGGAGTGCTCCGCGGCCCACGCGGGGGTGCCCGGCTCGCTCGCGTCCTCGTAGCCCGTGGGCCAGCGGCCCGGGAGCCCGGGGCGGCCCACGCCGTACTGGGCGAGGAGGAGGTCGAAGACGGTGGTGACGAGGCGCCCGGCGACCTCCCGGACGGGCACGCCGCGGCGCAGCACCCCCGCCCCGCCGACGTGCTGCCCCACGTCCCCGGCGTCGGCGCCGGGAGCGACGTCGAAGCGCGGCAGGAGCACCTCGACGCCGCGCCCGCCGTCCTGCGCGACCGACAGGACCGGCCGGCGGCCCTGGAGGTCGAGGTTCCAGCGTCCCTTGCCCGCCTCGCCCCACCGGTCCCCCAGGGTGCCGTTGGGGACGAACGGGACGCCGTCGTCGTCGAGCATGACCGTCTTGAAGGCGGCGTTCTCCACCTCCGCCTGCTCCGGCAGGTCCGCCGCGGTGAGGAACTTGCCCGGGACGTAGGCGCCGTCGCGCTCCTCGAGGGTGACGAGGAAGGGGGAGTCGGTGAAGCGGCTGACGTAGTCGGTGAAGTAGGGCTCGGGCCGATCGACGTGGAACTCGCGGAGGATGACGTGGCCCATCCCCATCGCCAGCGCCCCGTCGGTGCCGGGGTGGACGGCGAGCCACTCGTCGGCGAACTTCGTGTTGTCGGCGTAGTCCGGGGAGATCGCCACGACCTTCTGGCCGCGGTAGCGCGCCTCGACCATGAAGTGCGCGTCCGGGGTGCGGGTGACGGGGATGTTCGAGCCCCACATCACGAGGTAGCCGGCGTTGAACCAGTCGGCCGACTCGGGGACGTCGGTCTGGTCCCCGAAGATCTGTGGTGAGGCCATCGGCAGGTCGGCGTACCAGTCGTAGAACGACAGGATCGTTCCGCCCATGAGGGACAGGAAGCGGGTGCCGGCGCCGTAGGACACCTGCGACATCGCCGGGATGACGGTGAACCCGGCCAGCCGGTCCGGGCCGTAGCGCTTGGTCGTCCACACGTGGGCGGCGGCCATGATCTCCATCGCCTCCTCCCACGAGGCGCGCACGAGCCCGCCGCGGCCGCGGGCCCGCTTGTAGGCCCGCGCACGCTCCGGGTCCTCCACGACGTCGGCCCACGCGAGCACCGGGTCCCCCAGCCGCGCCCTGGCCTCGCGGTACATGGTGAGCAGCGCGCCGCGGACGTAGGGGTAGCGGATGCGGGTGGGCGAGTAGGTGTACCAGCTGAAGGCGGCGCCGCGGGGGCAGCCGCGCGGCTCGTACTCCGGGGAGTGCGGGCCGGTGGTCGGGTAGTCGGTCTGCTGCGCCTCCCACGTGATGATGCCGTCCTTGACGTACACCTTCCACGAGCACGAGCCGGTGCAGTTCACGCCGTGGGTGGAGCGCACGACCTTGTCGTGGCTCCACCGGTCCCGGTAGAACGCGTCCCCCTCGCGGCCGCCGCGCAGGAAGATCCGGCTGAGGTCCTCCGACGCCTGCCCTCGCCGCAGGAAGGTGCCGAGCCTGAGCAGGGCATCGGTCGCGGCGCTCTGGGATCGGTCGGGCTTCGTCGCCGTCATGAGTGTCCTCTCGCGGTCAGGCGGTGCGGGCCACCCGGCGGACGGGCCACCAGGTGAAGGCGGCCACGCCCAGGGCGCTGAGCGCCAGGAGGACGAAACCGATGGTGTACGCCCCGGTGGCGCCGTAGACGGCGCCCATGACGAGGGGCGGGAAGAAGCCGCCGAGGCCGCCTGCGGCGCCGACGATCCCGGTGACCGAGCCGACGGCGTCGGGCGGGGCGAGCTTCGCGACGAGGGCGAAGCAGGCGCCGGAGGCGGCACCGAGGGCGGCGGCCATGGCGAGGAACGCGACCGTGCCGACCGGGACGAGGTCGAGGCGCAGGGCGGCGAGCGCCGCGCCGACCCCGGCGACGACGAAGCACCACACGAGCACCGGCACCGGGTGGAAGCGGTCGGAGAGCCAGCCGCCGACCGGCCGGGCGACGACCGCGAGCACGATGAACCCGGCGGTGCGGAACGAGGCGTCGGAGCGGGTGAGGTCGAAGTCGTTGATGAGGTAGGTGGGCAGGTAGACGCTGAAGGCGACGAACCCGCCGAAGGCCAGGGCGTAGATGAGGGAGAGCTGGAGCGTCACCGGCATCCGCAGCGTGCGCCACGTCCGGGAGAGCATCGAGCCGGTCGCCGCCGGAGGCCGGGCGGGCGAGTCGCGCAGCACGACCCAGGCGACGGCGGCGTAGACGGCGAGGACGACGGCGACGAGGACGAAGGGGCCGGCGCGGCCGAAGCGGTCGGCGATGGCGACGGTGGTGAACGCGGCGACGGCGGTCCCGGCGGTGCCCATCCCGAAGACCCCGAGGGCGAGCCCGCGCCGTGCCGGCGGGTACCAGGCGTTGACGAAGGGGATCCCGACGGCGAAGGCGGTGCCGCCGATGCCGAGGAGGAACCCGCCGATGACGAGGAGCACGAAGCTGTTGGCGACGAAGCCGACGAACAGCGTCGGCACGATGGTCACGAGACTGACCGCCGGGAACATCACCCGTGCCCCGAAGCGGTCGGTGAGCGCCCCGACGGGGATGCGCCCGAGGGACCCGACGATCACCGGGACGGCGACGATGACGGAGACCTGGAACGGAGTGAGGTCGAGGTCCTCCCCGTAGGAGGAGCCGAGCGGGGAGATGAGGTTCCAGGCCCAGAAGTTGACGAGGAACCCGATCGTGGCGAGGGCCAGCATGGACCCGGGCGACCTCGTCGAGCCGGTCCCTGTCGGTCCTGCGTCGAGCTCGGACATGGTGCCCTCCCCCCGGCGGGCCCCCCGGCCCGACCGTGCTGGCGATTATGCAGGGGTTCGGGTCGCTTGACGAGTGGTGGGCCCGGGCCTATCCCTCGAGGGCGTCGCGGTCGGCCCAGGTGTCGACGTCGCGGCTCTCCTCCGCGCTCGCGAGGACCGTGCCGAGGTGGAGCGGGCCGAGGAGGTCGCGGACCGAGCCGCCGCGCACCCGCCCGGCCGCGGCGAGCTCGCCGACCCGCCCGGCGAGGGCCGCCGTCGAGTAGAGCCCGAGGAGCCACTGCTCCCGCCCCGAGACGTCCCGCACGACCACCCCGTCGACACCTCCCACCACCTCCCCCGCGACAGCCGAGTTCCGCACGACAGCCGAGTTCCGCCCGCCCGGCAGCGCGAGGTCCCCGGCGGTCGCGAGCAGCCGGGGCACCGCGGCGGCGGCCCCGGGCAGGTCGCAGGCGAGGAGCAGCACGACCGGCGCGGGGTCCGCGAGCGCAGCCAGCCCGGCCGCGATCCCCGCGACCGGCCCGCCGTGCGGCGGGTCCTCCAGGGTGCGCAGGACGCCGTCGGGCACCGGCACCGCCTCCGGGGCGACGACGACGACGCGCCGCGCCCCCGTCGTCGCGTCGAGCACGTGGTCCAGCAGCCGGCGCCCGCGCACGGTCACCTGCGGCTTGAGCACCCCGCCGAGCCTGCGGCCGGTGCCCCCGGCCAGCACGATCGCGTCGTGGCTCAGCTCCACCTGAGCAGCCCGACCTCGTCGCCGGGCGCGACGGCGTCGACGTCCTCCGCGACGACGGCGAGCGCCTCCGCGGCCGCGAGCGAGGCGACGAGGTGGGAGGCCGAACCGCCCGCGGAGGCGGGTCGCACCGAGGGCAGGTCCACGCCGTCGTCCTCGAGCACCACCGGGACGAACTGCCGTCGGCCGGCCGGGCAGCGCCACGCGACGGCGGCCCTCGCCCGGGCGAGCGGGAGCCGGGCGGGCAGCCCGAGGAGGCGGCGCAGGCCCGGCGCCACGTGGACGTGGAAGGAGACGAGCACGCTCACCGGGTTGCCCGGCAGCGCGAAGACCGGGACCCGGCCATCGAGCACCCCGAAGCCCTGCGGCTTGCCCGGCTGCATCGCGACCTTGGTGAAGCCGATCCGGTCGGCGAGCGCCGCCTTGACGACGTCCTTGGTCCCCACGCTCACCCCGCCGGAGGTGACGAGCGCGTCGATCCCGGGGAGGGCGGCGGCGACGACCTCGCTCAGCCGCTCGGGGTCGTCGCCCACGGCACCGAGCACGACGGGCTCGCACCCCGCCTCCCGGACGAGGCCGGCGACGAGGACGCTGTTGGAGTCGGGGATGCGGCCGGGCCCGGGGTCGGTGCCCGGCGGGCACAGCTCGTCGCCGGTGGCGAGGACGCCGACGCGCGGACGGGGCCGGACGAGGAGCTCGCCGTGGCCGGCGGAGACCGCGGCGGACAGCTGGGTGGCGCCGAGGAGGGTCCCGGCGGCGAGCACGGTGTCCCCGGGGCGCACGTCCTCCCCCGCCGAGCGCACGTGGGCGCCGACGGCGACGGCGCGGCGCACCTCGACGGCGGCCGGCAGCACCACGGCACCCGGCGGCTGGTCGGTGAGCTCGACGGGCACGACGGCGTCGGCCCCGGCGGGCAGGGGCGCGCCGGTCATGATCCGCACGGCACCGCCGGGCGGCACGGCGACGGGGTGGGTCGTCCCGGCCGGCACGTCACCGGCGACGGGCAGCGACACGGGCGCGCCGGAGACGTCGGCGGCCCGCACCGCGAAGCCGTCCATCGCCGAGTTCGTGAACGGTGGGACGGCGAGCACCGCGGTGACGTCCTCGGCCAGGTGCAGCCCGTGGGCCTGGGCGACCGGCACGCGTCGCGGCGCGAGCGGCTCCACCCGCGCGAGCACGGACTCCTGGTACTCCTCGACGGTGATCACGGGCGTCCCCCTCAGTAGACCGGCAGGCTCGGGTCGACCTGCGCCACCCACGCCCGGACCCCGCCCTCGAGGTTCGTGACGTCGTCGTAGCCGGCGTCGCGCAGGATGCGCTGGGCCATGGCGGACCGGCCGCCGGACAGGCAGTGGACGACGACGACGTCCCCCGGATCCACGCCGACCTCCCGCGCGGCGAGCGGGTCGGCGATGAGCCTCTCGAGCGGCACGGTGAGCGCGCCGGGGATCGAGACGATCGCCCGTTCGGTGGCCTCCCGGACGTCCAGCAGGACGAAGTCGTCCTGCCCGCGCTCCCGGGCGGCGAGGCGCTCGGCGAGGGCGGCGGCGGTGATGGTGGGACCGGCGTCGCCGGGCGCCTGCGCCGGACCGGCGGCCAGGACCGCCGCCGCGTTGACGCTCACCGGCACCCCGAGCGGGTCGTAGCCGAGCTCGTCGAGGGTCCGCGGGGGCACCGGGTCGCGGCGCGGGCGCAGCGGCAGCTCGCTCCAGCGGGCCGCGAGGACGTCGAGCACGGCCACCCGGCCGAGGAGCGGCTCACCGACCCCGGCGACGAGCTTGACGGCCTCGGCCGCCATGAGCGAACCGACCTGCCCGCACATCGCACCGAGCACCCCGGCCTGCCCGCACGAGGGGGTGGCGCCGGGAGGCGGCGGGGAGGGGAACAGGTCGCGCAGCGTGACCGCCGGGTAGCCCGCGTCCGCCGGGGGCCGCGACCAGAAGACGGAGACCTGGGCGTCGAAGCGCAGGATCGAGCCCCACACGAGCGGGATGCCGAGGTCGGCGCACACGTCGGCGACGAGGTAGCGGGTGGGGAAGTTGTCGGTCCCGTCCAGGACGAGGTCGTAGCGGCCGATGACCTCCCGGGCGTTGGTCGCGTCGAGCCGCACGTGGTGGGTGACGACGTCGACGTCGGGGTTGAGCGCGCGCACGTGCTCGCGCGCGGAGTCGACCTTCGGCCGCCCGACGTCCTCGGTGCTGTGGAGCACCTGGCGCTGGAGGTTCGTCGCCTCGACGACGTCGTCGTCGACGACGCCCACCTGACCCACCCCGGCAGCGGCGAGGTAGAGGAGGACCGGTGAGCCCAGGCCACCGGCACCCATGACGAGGACGCGCGCGGCGCGCAGCCGCCGCTGGCCGACCTCACCGAGCTGCTCGAGGAGCAGGTGACGGGAGTAGCGCAGCACCTGCTCGCGCGAGAGCGGCGGGCCCGGTTCGCACAGGGGAGGCAACGGCATGCCCATCACTGTAGGAGGGTGGGCCGCCGCGCGGGACGCCGAACGTCCCAGGTCAGCCGCGACCATGGTCCGGCGCACCCGGCCCGGAACGGTGAGACTCTGGTGCCCATGACCTTCACCCACCTCGACAGCAGCGGCCACGCGCGCATGGTCGACGTCACCGAGAAGAACCCGACGGTGCGCACCGCGACCGCACGCGGCCGGGTGCGGTGCTCCCCCGAGCTGGTCCACACCCTGCGCGAGGGGGACGTGCCCAAGGGCGACGTCCTCGCCGTCGCACGCGTCGCCGGCATCGCGGGCGCCAAGCGCACCCCCGAGCTGCTGCCGCTGGCGCACGTCATCGGCGTGCACGGCGTGAGCGTCGACGTCGTCGTCGAGGACGACGGCGTGGCGATCACCGCGACCGTGCGCACCGCCGACCGCACCGGGGTGGAGATGGAGGCGCTGACGGCGGTGAGCATCGCTGCGCTCAACGTCGTCGACATGGTCAAGGGGCTGGACCGCTCGGTGACGATCACCGACGTCGAGCTCGTCGCGAAGTCCGGCGGCCGCTCGGGTGAGTGGCGCCGGCCGGAGAAGGAGGACGCACAGTGAGCACGGTGAGGTACTTCGCGGCGGCCGCCGAGGCGGCGGGCCGCACCGAGGAGCCGGTCGAGCCGGGCACGGTGGGCCAGCTGCGCACCGTCCTCGCCGAGCGGCACGGGGCGAACCTCGCCCGGGTGCTGCAGCGCTGCTCGGTGCTCGTCAACGGCGAGCGCAGCGAGGACGACGCGCCCGTCGCCGAGGGCGACGTCGTCGACATCCTGCCCCCGTTCGCCGGGGGCTGAGCGGCGCCGGGCGTCAGCCGCCGATCGCGCTCATCGGGCGGTCCGGCTGGAGGAAGTCCGGGTCGTTGATCCCGTGACCGGGGAGCTTGCCGGCGATGCACGTGTGCAGCACGCGGGCGAGGTCGTCGTCGGTGCCGCCGTTGCGCAGCGGGGTGAGGAGGTCGGACTCCTCCCGCGAGAACAGGCAGTTGCGCAGCTGGCCGTCGGCGGTGATCCGCACGCGGTCGCACGTCCCGCAGAACGGCCGTGTCACCGACCGGATGATGCCGACGGTGGTCGGGCCGTCGTCGACGAGGAACCGCTCGGCTGGGGCCGAGGCACGCCCGGGCATCGGGGTGAGGCGGAACTCCTCCTCGAGCCGCTCGAGGATCTCCTCGCCGGTGACCATCCGCACGCGTGACCAGATGTGCCCGGCGTCGAGCGGCATCTGCTCGATGAACCGCACCTCCAGGGCGCGCTCGGTGGCGAAGCGGACGAGGTCGACGATCTCGTCGTCGTTGACGTCCCGCATGGCCACGACGTTGAGCTTGACCGGGGCCATGCCGGAGGCCTTCGCGGCGTCGATCCCGGCGAGCACCTCGGCGAGCTTGTCGCGCCGGGTGAGCTCGTGGAAGCGGTCGGCGCGCAGGGTGTCGAGGCTGATGTTGGCCCGCTGCAGCCCGGCCGCGGCGAGGTCGTCGGCGAACTTGGGCAGGAGGATGCCGTTGGTGGTCATCGACAGCTCGAGCGGCCCGTGCGCGCTCTCGACGCGCGACATGCGGGCGACGACCTCGACGACGTCCTTGCGCAGCAGCGGCTCCCCTCCGGTGAGCCGCACGGTGCGCACACCGAGTGCCGCGGCGACCTCGGCGACCCGCACGAGCTCGTCGGTCGTGAGGATCATGTCGCGCTGGAGCCACGGCACACCCTCGGCCGGCATGCAGTAGGTGCAGCGCAGCGAGCACTTGTCGGTGAGGGAGATCCTCAGGTCGGTGTGGACCCGGCCGTAGCGGTCGACGAGCGGGTGCACCAGCTCCGGGGAGAGCGCGACGCTCACGCCGACCCCACCCAGGTATGGCTGCCGTCGGCGAGGACCTGCTTCTTCCACACCGGCAGCCGGGCCTTGACGGCCTCGACGACCTCCCGGCACACGGTGAAGGCGAGGTCGCGGTGCGAGCTGGCGGCGCACGCGATGATCGCGACGTCGCCGATGTCGAGGACGCCGACGCGGTGGCTCACGGCCACCCGCACGTCCTCGTGAGGTCCGACGACGTCGGCGACGATCTCCTCCAGGGCGCGCTCGACGTCGGGGTGGGCGCTGTACTCCAGGCGCACGACGGCGTCGGTGGCGTCCGGGCTGTGGTCGCGGACCTGGCCGATGAACGTCGCGACGGCCCCGGTCGAGGCGGTCGAGACAGCCGCGAGGTGGGTGCTCAGGTCGAGCGGCTCAGCGCTGACCGCGGTGAGCGTGGACTCTCCCATCAGTGATCTCCTCCGGCGAGCTGGTCAAGGATGTGGGGCAGCAGCGGGCCGACCACGGCGAGGGTGTCCTCCACCCCGCGCGGGCTGCCCGGTGCGTTGACGACGACGGCGTCCCCCACCGTGCCGGCGAGGGCACGGCTGAGGACGGCGGCCGGGGCGACGCTGTGGCGGCGCACGGCGTCCACGACGCCGGGCAGCTGCCGCTCGAGCACCTCGGCGGTGGCCTCGGGGGTGCGGTCGGTGGGGCTGACACCGGTGCCGCCGGTGGTGAGGACGACGCGCGCGCCGTCCTCGAGCGCCGCACGCAGCGCGGCGCGGACCGGCTCGACACCGTCGGGCACGACGCGCACCGCCCCGACCGCCAGCCCGAGCTCGGTGAGCAGGCGGGCGGCGAGCGGGCCGGAGACGTCCTCGCGCTCCATGCGGCTGCACCGCGTGGAGACGGTGAGGACCGTCGCAGGCACGTTGTCGAGCATCCTGACAGGCTACGTGATGGGGCACCCGCGATCGCTCCGACAGAGGTCCCACGTGGGGGCCGCGGAGGTCTACGATGTCCAGTCGATGAGGGGAGGTCCGGTGAGCCACGCCGACGCGCCGCAGTGGCTCGTCTCCGCGTTCGTGCGCAGTGCCGTCGCCGTGGGCGCGCGCGCCGACCGCGGGGAGATCCAGCGGACCGCCCGCGCGCTCGTGGAGCGCTGGCAGGAGCCGGACCGCAAGTTCCACAACCTGCGCCACCTCGTCGACGTGCTCGCCCGCGTCGACGAGCTGGCCGAGGAGACGCACGTCCCCGACGTCGTGCGGCTGGCCGCCTGGTACCACGGCGCGGTCTTCAGCTCCTCCCCGCAGGTGGCCTACGCCGGGCGCGGCGGTGAGGACGAGGTGGCCAGCGCGGAGCTGGCGCGCGAGGACCTCACCGCGCTCGAGGTGCCGCCGGACGTCGTCGAGCGGGTGGCCGAGCTCATCCTCGACCTCGCTCGTCACGACGCCGACGAGCGTGACGTCGACGCCCTCGCCCTGTGCGACGCGGACCTCGCCACCCTCGCGGTGGAGCCGCAGCGCTACGCGGCCTACCGGCGCGCGATCCGCGAGGAGTACGCGCACATCCCCGAGGAGGACTACGTCGTCTCCCGGATCGCGATCCTCACCCGGCTGCTCCAGCGGCGCCGGCTGTTCGTCAGCCCGTTCAGCCTCGCGTGGGAGGAGCCGGCGCGGGAGAACCTCACCGCCGAGCTGAGCCACCTGCGCACGCGCCTCGCCGCCCTCGGCGGCACCGAGGCACCGTCTGCGCCGCACCGCTCCGGGAGCGGCGGGACGACGGCGACCTGGCCGGCCAAGGGGCCGGCGGCCCGCCGCGAGGAGGAGCAGGCGCCGGCCGGGCGCGCGGAGGACGCGCCCCGCGTCACGCCCGAGCCAACGCCCTGGCCCGCCGCCCCGAACGGCGCCGCGCCGGAGGACGAGGACGAGCGGGCGCTGTCGGGCATCGAGCGCGACCCGGACTTCGAGCTGCGCAGGCGGGCGCGCGCCAAGCGGCGCCGGGTCCAGGGTGCTGCACAGTCCACGGACGATGCCGCGGGCTCAGCAGGCTCGCTGTTCCGCCCGCCCCCGCGACTTCCCCGTTCCTAGTCTCGCTGCCAGCACCGCGCCACCAGGGCGCGGGCGAGGGAGGGAGAGGACGATGACGCGGTTCGAGGTGGACAGCTCCGAGGTCCACGGCGCGGCGGCGCGGGCGCGCGAGAGCGCGGCGGCGATCCACGCGGAGGTCGCCCGGATGATGACCCAGCTGCTCGACCTGCAGGCGACGTGGAGCGGTGGAGCGGCACAGAGCTTCGCCGAGGTCGCCGAGGAGTGGCGGGCCACCCAGCAGCTCGTCGAGCAGTCGCTCGCGCAGATCACCGAGGCGCTGGACCACGCCGGGCGGACCTACGCCGAGGCAGAGGCGAACGCCCACGGGCTGTTCGCCCGGTAGGCGCGGTCAGCGGCCGGCGCGGAGGGAGGTGATCTCGGCGGCGACGTTACGGCGGGCAGCCGCCTCCCACAGCCGTGCACCGGCCGCGGTGCGGTAGAGCGCGGGCCGGTCGAGCAGCCGGTGGAGGACGGCCACGCGGCCGCGGCGGAAGTCCGCGTCCGGCACGGCGCGGTACTCGTCGCGCACCTGGTCGGCGTAGGCGGAGTACTCCTGCGGCGAGCCGCCGAGCACGCCGAGGTCGGCGTCGCAGAGCGCGTGCCCGGCGTCGTCGTCGGGGGCGGTCTCGTGGCCGGCGGTCAGCCGCACGAGCCGGGCGACCTCCCCGGCGCGCGCGACACCCACCGCCGGGGCGAGCAGACGGGCGGCGAGCTCGGCCGAGGCGTCCTCGTCGGCCGGGCTGGCGCCGTCGTGCACGGCGTCGTGGAACCACGCGGCGAGCCGGACCTCGGGGGTGACCTGCTCGCCGGCGGCGGCGAGGAGATCGAGCCGGTCGAGCACCGCGGTGAGATGAGCGAGGGAGTGGTAGACCCGGTGCGGCTCGCCCCACCGGGCGAGGACCTCCTCCCCCACCCCGGGGTGGCCGGGCTGCAGGTCCTCCCAGCGCGCGACGAGGGCCCGGCGGACGGGCCGGTCGACGGCCGGCACGCGCAGCCCGGCGGCCCGCAGCCGCCGGATGAGCTCGTGCCCGGTGACGTCCCGCGCCCCGGCGGCGAGGAGCTCGGCGTGCCGCTCGGCGGGCACGTCGTAGTGGTCGAGGTCGAAGGCCCGGCGCGGGACGCCGCAGCGGGCGGCGAAGTCGTGCAGCTCGGCGAGGCTGGTGTCGGACACGAGGTGCGCCCAGAGCGTGCCGTGGGCCGGCCAACGCGGCCGGTCGAGGAGGACGACCACCGCTACTGGCTGCTCTCCTCGACGAGGAGGACCCGCTGGATGCCCTCGAGCGGTGTGAGCGCGGCCACGAGCTCCTGCTTGTCGTGCCGGCCGATGAACTCCAGGCGCACCTCGGTGAGCCCTGGCCCGACGACGTCGGAGCTGAGCACCGCGCCCCGGCACCTGAGCCGGGTGGCGGTGGTGAAGACCGTGCGCAGCGCGTCGTGGCCGTCGAGGTAGCGCAGGACGATGTTCGAGATCTCCGGCGCCTTGGGCATCCGCTCGCTGATCACGCTGACCAGCGGGAGGAGGACGAGGTAGCCCGCGGTCACGGCGATGGCGAAGATCGGCAGCCCGGCCCCGCAGGCGGTCCCCACCGCCGAGACGAGCCAGATGGTCGCCGCCGTCGTGAGCCCGTGGACCACGTGGCCGCGGGTGAGGATGACGCCGGCGCCGAGGAACCCAACGCCGCTGACGATCTGGGCGGCGATGCGGGTGGGGTCCCCGGGTCTCTCCCCGGTGACGGCGGCGAAGCCGTAGGCGGAGACGACGGCGAAGAGCGCCGCGCCCACCCCGACGAGAACGTGGGTCCGCAGCCCGGCGTCCTTGCGGTGGTACTCCCGCTCCGCGCCGATGCCGGCGGAGAGCACGAACGCCAGGCCGACCATGACGAGCTCGTCACGCAGCTCCGCAGTCAGCTCCCACATGGCCTCCCCCTCCCCGGGCAGGACCGCAGGCCTGCCACGCGGTCATTGTGCTCCTGCCGCACGAGGGCCGCGACAGACGCCGACGGGGCGGCACCCTCCGTGGAAGGTGCCGCCCCGTCGGGACGGTCAGGGCCGGTCGCCCGGCCCGGGTCGGGTCAGAACCCGCCCATGCCGCCCATGTCGTCGCCACCGCCGGCCGGAGCGCCGTTCTTCTCCGGCTTCTCGGCCACGATGGCCTCGGTGGTGAGGAACAGGCCGGCGATCGAGGCAGCGTTCTCCAGGGCGGAGCGCGTCACCTTGACCGGGTCGGCGATGCCGTTGGCCAGCAGGTCCTCGTACTCGCCGGTAGCGGCGTTGAGGCCGTGGCCCGCGGGGAGGTTGCGCACCTTCTCCGCGACGACGCCGCCCTCGAGGCCGGCGTTGATGGCGATCCGCTTGAGCGGAGCGTCCGCGGCGACCCGGACGATGTTCGCACCGGTCGCCTCGTCACCCTCGAGCTCGAGGTCGTCGAACGCGTCCTTGGCGGCCTGGATGAGGGCGACGCCACCACCGGCGACGATGCCCTCCTCCTGGGCGGCCTTGGCGTTGCGGACGGCGTCCTCGATGCGGTGCTTGCGCTCCTTGAGCTCGACCTCGGTGGCCGCGCCCGCCTTGAGGACGGCGACGCCGCCGGCGAGCTTGGCGAGGCGCTCCTGGAGCTTCTCGCGGTCGTAGTCCGAGTCGGAGTTCTCGATCTCGGCGCGGATCTGGGCGACCCGGCCCTCGATCTGGTCCGGGTTGCCGGCGCCCTCGACGATGGTGGTCTCGTCCTTGGTGACGACGACCTTGCGGGCCTGGCCCAGGAGGTCGAGGTCCGCGGTCTCGAGCTTGAGGCCGACCGTCTCGGAGATGACCTGGCCGCCGGTGAGGATGGCCATGTCCTGGAGCATCGCCTTGCGGCGGTCGCCGAAGCCCGGGGCCTTGACGGCGACGGACTTGAAGGTGCCGCGGATCTTGTTGACGACGAGCGTGGCCAGGGCCTCGCCCTCGACGTCCTCGGCGATGATCGCCAGCGGCTTGCCGGACTGGATGACCTTCTCGAGCAGCGGGAGCAGGTCCTTGACGTTCGCGATCTTCGACTCGACGAGCAGGACGTAGGCGTCCTCGAGGACGGCCTCCTGGCGCTCGGCGTCGGTGACGAAGTAGGGCGAGATGTAGCCCTTGTCGAAGCGCATGCCCTCGGTGAGCTCGAGCTCCAGGCCGAAGGTCTGGGACTCCTCGACGGTGATGACGCCCTCGGCGCCGACCTTGTCGATGGCCTCGGCGATGAGCTCGCCGATGGCCGGGTCGCCCGCGGAGATCGCGGCGGTGGCGGCGATCTGCTCCTTGGTCTCGACCGGCTTCGCCTGCTCGAAGAGCTTCTCGGTCACGGCCGCGACGGCCTTCTCGATGCCGCGGCGCAGCGCGATCGGGTTCGCACCGGCGGCCACGTTGCGCAGGCCCTCGCGGACGAGCGCCTGGGCGAGGACGGTCGCCGTCGTCGTGCCGTCACCGGCGACGTCGTCGGTCTTCTTCGCGACCTCCTTGACCAGCTCGGCGCCGATCTTCTCGTAGGGGTCCTCGAGGTCGATCTCCTTGGCGATGGACACGCCGTCGTTGGTGATCGTGGGGGCGCCCCACTTCTTCTCGAGGACGACGTTGCGACCCTTGGGGCCGAGCGTGACCTTCACGGTGTCGGCGAGCTGGTTGAGCCCGCGCTCCATACCGCGACGGGCCTCCTCGTCAAAGGCAATCATCTTTGCCATGGGGTAGATCCTCCGCTGTAGCGTGGGTGGGTCGGCCAGTGCCCGCGACGGACGGCCGGCGCCGGCGGCGGTCACGTCCCGCCGGGGCGCCAGGCCTCACGGACCGGCCCAACGTGCTGTCACTCTCGATACGAGAGTGCTAACGAGAATCTTGGCACTCTCCCCCTCCGAGTGCAAGAAGGTTCACCAGCCGCAGAAGCGGGAATCCCGTGCAGGATCCAGCGCTCGGCGGTGGAGAGCCTCGCGAGCGCACCCCTCGCCGGACAGCCCCTCCGGACGCCCGCACGCCGGACACCCCCTCTTCTCACCGAGCGCCGGATCGCGCGCGGGGGCGCGGGACGCGGGACCTCTCATACTTCGTCGGGGTGGTCGACGGGCGGGCCATGACCTGCGCCACGTCGCCGACCTCACGGGCACGGTCGAGCGGATCACGACACCCAGGAGATGATCTCCGGCGTCCTCACCGACCAGCTCACGGTCATCCGGACCGCCCGCGCCCGAGACGGGGGCAGTGCCGGGCCAGCGGCCAACAGACCGCTGGCCCGACG
>NZ_VDFS01000061.1:53012-55617 GCF_006151955.1 Georgenia sp. 311
CACGGGTCAATGGTCGGTCCGTGCCCGGGCACCCGAGACCAGCGGGATGGTCAACGGCCGGTGTAGTCCGCTCGCAGCACGATGGCGATCTCGACGTTCTGCGTCGCCGCGGGCGACTCGACGAGGTTGTCGATCCCGAGGAGCGTGCCGATGGCCTGCGCCGTGGGCGCCAGCTCCGCGTTGCGGTAGTAGAGGGTGGTGACGTCGGGCGTGCCGGAGGTGTAGTCCGCGGCCCCGACCGTGGTGAACCCGTCCGCCTGGAGCTCCCCGGCGACCCGCCCGGCCAGCCCGTTGACGCCGGCGCCGTTGAGCACGGAGATCGACGCCGTGCGGACGACGTCCGGCACGGCCGGCTCGCTGGGCTCCTCCGCGGGGGTGGGCGTGGGCTCGGCCGTCTCCCCCGGAGCGGGCTCCTCGGTGGCGGGGGCGGTCGCGGCGGGCACGGGCTCGAGCGGAGCGTCGTCGCCGTCGTTGTCGGACAGCAGGCTCACCGCACCCCAGGCGAGCAGCGGCACGATGACGATGACCGCGAGGAAGGGCGCGAGCGCGCGCCACAGCGACGGCGGCTCGCGGTGGACGCCCTCCGGGCCCCGGTCACGCGCGGCGACGTCGAACTCGTCCTCGGGATACTCACTCACGCCAGCAGGCTACCGGTGTCGAGCGCCGGGGCGGGGTCAGTGGGCTCCCAGGCGACGCCCGGAACGCTCGCGCTGACGGGCGTCGCGCAGCCGGCGCAGGCGCTTGACGAGCATGGGGTCGGCCGCGAGCGCGGCCTCGGTGTCGATGAGGGAGTTGAGGACCTGGTAGTAGCGGGTGGCGCTCATGCCGAAGAGGTCGCGGATCGCGGTCTCCTTGGCGCCCCCGTACTTCCACCACTGCCGCTCGAAGGCGAGGATCTCGCGCTCGGTGTCCTCGAGCGCGGCCTGCGGACCCAGCGCGTAAGCGGTGTCCATGTCTCCTCCTTCGTCCTGCGACCTGCCCATGCTACGGGGGAACGACACGCATGTCATTCCCCTCGGCCACCGGGCTAGGCTGCGGGCCGTGACCCCCCTCGCCGAGATCCTCGACCCCGGCTGGGCCGCCGCCCTCGCCCCGGTCGAGCCCCAGGTCCACGCCATGGGCGACTTCCTGCGCGAGGAGGTCGCCGCCGGCCGCGGGTACCTGCCCGCCGGGCAGGACGTGCTGCGCGCCTTCACCCACCCGTTCGACGACGTCCGGGTCGTCCTCGTGGGCCAGGACCCCTACCCCACCCCGGGCCACCCCATGGGGCTGTCGTTCTCCGTCCAGCCGGACGTCCGCCCGATCCCGCGCAGCCTCGTCAACGTCTTCCGCGAGCTCGTCGACGACGTCGGCACCCACCCGCCGACGACGGGCGACCTCTCGCCGTGGGCGCAGGACGGGGTGCTGCTGCTCAACCGGGTCCTCACCGTGACGCCGGGCAAGCCCGCCTCGCACCGTGGCAAGGGGTGGGAGGCGGTGACCGACCACGCGATCCGGGCGCTCGTCGAGCGTGGCGGTCCGCTCGTGGCGATCCTGTGGGGCAACCAGGCACAGACCCTGCGCCCGCTCCTCGGTGACGTGCCCGTCGTCGCCTCGGCGCACCCGAGCCCGCTGTCGGCCTCCCGGGGCTTCTTCGGCTCCCGGCCGTTCTCCCGCGCGAACGCGCTGCTCGAGGAGCAGGGCGGACGGCCGGTGCGCTGGGCGCTGCCCTGAGCGGCGCGGGCTGGCAGGATCGTCGGGTGACCGACAGCACCACCCCCGCCCCGCGCTGGAGCCGTTACGTCGCCCTCGGCGACTCCTTCACCGAGGGGATGGTGGACCCTGACCCGACCGACCCGGGCCGCCAGCGCGGCTGGGCGGACCTGCTCGCAGCCTCACTCTCGGCCCGCCGGGGCGCGGCGGGCCAGGCGCCCCTGGAGTACGCCAACCTCGCGGTACGGGGCCGGCTGCTCGGCCAGATCATCAGCGAGCAGCTGCCGGTGGCCCGCGAGCTCGACCCCGACCTCGTCTCGCTCATCGGCGGCGGGAACGACATCCTGCGCCCGGGGGCGGACGTCGACGCGCTCCTCGCGGGGCTGGAGGACGCCGTCGCCGGGCTGCGCGCGGCCGGCGTGGACGTCCTCATGGGGACCGGTTTCGACCCGGCCGGCTCACCGGTCATCCAGCGCACGCGGCCCAAGGCCGCGGTCTACGCTGCCGGGCTGTGGTCGATCGCCCACCGGCACGGCGCCTTCGTCCTGGACACGTGGGGCATGCGCTCGCTGCGCGACATGCGCATGTGGGCCGAGGACCGCATCCACCTCTCGACGGCGGGGCACGAGCGGGCGGCGCAGGCGGCGCTCGTCGGCCTGGGCCTGGCACCGGACGACGTCGCCTGGGACGACCCGCTCGTCCCGCTGCCACCGGCGGCGCGCGCCGACCGGTGGCGCGGCAACGTGCGCTGGGCGCGTGCCTACGCCCTGCCGTGGGCGCAGCGTCGGCTGCACCGCAGGTCCTCGGGGGACCTGCGGCGGGCGAAGTACCCGGTGCCCGTCGTCGTCGAGCCCCGCTGAGGCCTCAGCGCAGGACGATCGACAGGAGCCCGTCGCCGTAGCCGCGCACGTCG
>NZ_VDFS01000062.1:0-1031 GCF_006151955.1 Georgenia sp. 311
CGCGTGCCCCGGGTCCTGTGCCCGGGGCACGCGGCGGACGTCGGCTGTGCGGAAGTCGGCTGTCGGGCGGAAGTCGGCTGTCGGGCGGAAGTCGGCTGTCGGGGCGGGGGTGGTCAGCCGATCTCGAGGGCGGTGGCGCGCCAGCGGCCGCGGTGGCACTCCACCCGGACTGCGGCCGCCCGGATCCGCACGCCGTCGTGGACGACGACGGCGGCCTCGTGGACCCCGGGCCGCACCTGCGTGCAGCGCACCCGCCGCACCCGGGCGCACAGCGCGGGGTCCGGCCGCCCGAGGACCCGCACGGCCAGGCCGGCGCGCCGGGCGAGCTGGTCGTACAGCTCGGCGGACAGCCACCGGGTGAGCTGGGCGGTGGGCCGGCTGCCGGTGAGCACCTCGACAGCTGCCCGCACGAGGGTCGCCGCCCACGGGGCTACCGGGGGGAGCTGGTCGAGGTCCGGCTCGGTCTCCGGCTCGACGGCCCCGGGCTCCGTCTCGGCGCTGAAGCGCACCCTGTCCCAGGGGCGGGCGCCGTCCGGTGGTCCGCCGGTCGGGGCGTGGCGGGGGGCGAGGGTGGTGGGAGCGGTCATGGCACGTCCTTCGGTTCGGGGGCCTGGAGCAGCTGGCCCGGGTGGATGAGTCCGGGGTCGGCGCCGACGACGTCGCGGTTGGCCTCGTACCAGCGCGGCCACTCCGCGGCGACGTCCGCCACCGTGGCGCCGGGGCCCAGGTGGCGGGCGGCCACCGCCCACAGCGAGTCGCCCGGCCGGACGACGTAGGACTCGTCCGCGAGGTCGGTGTGCGCGGCCGGCGCGCTGACGGGGGCGGCGACGCCAGGAGGGGCCGTGGCCCCTGGCGCCGAGGTGGCCTGCGCCGCTGGTGGCCAGGCTGCTGCGGGCTCGCTCGGCGCAGGTGTGGCGGGGTGCGTTGGGCCTTCGTCCTGCGGGACCGGTTCACCGTCCGGCTCGGAGGCGCCGTCGTCCGTGGGGGGTGCGGACGACGGCGCTTCCGAGCCGCCGGGGAGGGTCTGGGTG
>NZ_VDFS01000062.1:1328-18792 GCF_006151955.1 Georgenia sp. 311
GTCCTGGGGCACGACGTCCTCGGGCGCGGCCGTCGCGGGCAGCGCGCCGAGGCCGATCCCGGCTCCGGCGACCACCGCGCACCGCACCGCGGGTGCCCCGTAACGCCGGACGGCGGCGGCGAGAACCGCGGCGAGCCGAGGCGCCCTCCGCGAGAGTCGCGCCGCGTCGGCCAGCGCCGCCGCGCTCGCGGAGAGGGCGTACCACGCCGCGACGAGCGTGCCGGTGGCTGCCGCCCCGAGTGCGACCGCCTCGTCCACCCCGCCGACGCCGCCGGCGAGCAGAGCGGCCGTGTGCTGGGCCAGCAGCGCCGCGCCGACGGCGCCGAGTGCCGCGACGAGCACGAGGCGGAGCAGTCCCATGTTGGCCCCTGATGAGTGCGGTTGATGTCGTTTGACAGCGTTTGATGTGCTGTGGCTCACATGTGTACGCCCAGCGGGAAAGGTTGTCCAGGGCGGGGCCGGAACCTGTGGACGCGACGGGCGGCGGCACTACCGTGGGGCGATGCGCTGGGAGTCCCTCTTCGACGACCTCGAGAGCCAGTTCGCCCACGCGGAGCGCAGGCTCCAGGACGACGAGGTGCTCGACCTCGCCGAGGCCGAGCTCGCGCAGGTCTCCCTCGCGGACCGCTTGCGTGCGTGCCTGGGCGGGCAGCTCACCGTCCGCCTGCGCGACGGCAGCGACGTCGCCGGCACGGTCGTGGATGCCGCCGTCCAGTGGCTGCTCCTGGCCGACGGCGGACGGCGCGTGCTCGTCCCCGCCTCGGCCGTGGCGGCGGTGCGCTCACTGGGTCACGCGGCTCCGGAGGCGCCCGTCGTCGAGCGGCGGCTGCGCCTCACCCATGTGCTGCGCGCGCTGGCGCGGGAGGAGGTGCCCGTCGTCGTCCGCACGACGGCGGGGGACTACGCGGGGCGGCTCGTCCGGGTGGCGGCGGACCACGTCGAGCTCGACGACGGCGTCGCCCTCGCGCTCGCCCACGTCCTCACGGTGCGCACGGCACCGGTCAGTCGCTGAGCTCCTGCCCGCCCGCCACCGCGGAGCGGGTCTTGGCGTACTGGCGCTGGATGTAGTCCTCGAGGACGACGGCCTCCACGCGCCACATGCCGCGGCCACCCACCTGGATGGCCGGCAGCTCGCCAGTGCGCACGAGCGTGCGCGCCTGCGCGACAGAGATGGACAGCTCCTCCGCGACGTCGGCGAGGGTGAGGAAGCGAGCCATGGGCACAGTGTCTCACCGTGCCCGTCGGCACCGCCGCAGCCTGTGGACGGTGTCCCGGGCCGGAATTCCTGTGGAGAACGCGCACGCGGGCCGAGCCGAGCGGGCACCATGGGCCCAAGCACGGGAGGGAGTGCGATGAGCGACGACGGCGTGCAGCGGCTGCGGAGGCCCACCTGGCGTGACCCGCGGCTCGGGGTGGGGGTCCTCCTCGTCGCCGCGTCGGTGACGCTCGGCAGCTGGGCGGTGGCCCGGGCGGACCGGACGACGGAGGTCCTCGTCGCCGTCGAGACCCTGGCCCCGGGGGACCTCCTGTCCGCCGCCGACCTGCGCCCCCACGCCGTGCGGCCCGACGGCCTGGGCGACACCTACCTCGCCGCCGGCGCCGACCTGCCCGCCGACGCCGTCGTCACCCGCGTCGTCGGGGCCGGGGAGCTCGTCCCGGCCTCGGCGGTGGGCAGCGCCGCCGACGTCGCGCTGCGCCCCGTCGTCGTGTCGATGCCAGGCCCGCCCCCGAGCGGCGTCGCCAAGGGCGCCGTCGTCGACCTGTGGCACACCGCCGTGGCCGCGACCGGGCTCGAGGCGCAGCCCGAGGAGCCCCGGCTGCTCGCCGAGCGGCTCGTCGTCTCCGACCTCCTCGAGGCCGACTCGCTGTTCGCCGCCGCGGGCGGATCGGCCGTGCAGGTCCTCGTCACGCAGGACGACCTGCCCGACGTGCTCGCGGCCGTCGCCGGGGACGGGGAGATCGTCGTCGTGCCGGTCCCGGGCGCGGGCCCGTGACCGCGGGGGTCCTGCTCGCGCTCACCGGACCGGAGGAGGCCGAGCTGGTCTCCCTCCTCGACGCCCCGGACACCGGGCTGCGGGTGGTGCGGCGGTGCGCCGACGTGCCGGAGGTGCTCGCCGCCGGACTCGCGGGCCTCGGCTCCCTCGCCGTCCTGTCCGCCGACCTCCCCGACCTCGACCGCCCGGTGCTCCGTCAGCTCGCCGCGGCCGGCGTGCGCACCGTCCTCGTCGCCGCCCCGCCGGACACGGCCCGGTGCCGCGCGCTCGGGGCGACGGCGGTGGTCGCGGCGGAGGACGGCGCGCAGGAGTGGGCGCGCGTCGTCGGCGACCTCGTCCACAGCGAGCCGGCGGCCGACCCGGTCGAGGAGGAGCCACCACCGCCCGCTCCGGCGACGACGGGTCGGCTCGTCGTCGTCTGGGGGCCGCGCGGCTCCCCGGGACGCACGAGCATCGCCGTCAACCTCGCCGCCGAGCTCGCCGCCCACGAGCCCACGCTCCTCGTGGACGCGGACACCGAGGCCCCGAGCGTCACGCAGGTCCTCGGGGTGCTCGACGAGACGGCGGGCATCGCCGCGGCGGCTCGGCTGGCCGGCGACGGTCGGCTCGACGCCGGGACGATGCGGGGCGTGACCCGCCGGCTGGGGGAGCGGTTGAGGCTCCTCACCGGCCTCACCCGGGCCGACCGCTGGCGCGAGCTGCCCGCGGCCTCCCTCGACGTCGTGTGGGAGCAGGCGCGGGAGACGGCGGCGTGGGTCGTCGTCGACGTCGGCGCCGGCATCGACGAACCGGTGGGCGGGCTCGGTGCACCGCGGCGGCACCAGGCGGCGCTGTCGGCGCTCGCGGCCGCGGACGTCGTCGTCGTGGTCGGTGCGGCCGAGCCGGTGGGGATGCACCGGCTCGTCACGGCGCTGCAGGAGCTCTCCGACGCCCAGGTCTGCGCGCCCCACGCGAGCCGGGTGGTCGTCGTCAACCGGGTGCGCGGCTCGGCCGCCGGCGCCAACCCGGAGCAGGCCGTCGTGGAGGCCCTCGCCCGCTTCGCCGGGGTGATGGACCCGCTGCTCGTGCCGGACGACCGGGCGGCCCTGGACCGGGCGGTCCTCCAGGGAGCCACGCTCGCCGAGGTCGCCCACGGCAGCCGGGCGCGGTCGGCGGTCCAGGAGCTCGCCGGGCGCCTCACCGGGGCCCCGGAGCGCGCCCGCCGCGGGCGACGGGTGCTGCGGCGCGCGGTCCGCTGAGCGGCGTCCCCCGGCGCGGGATGCCCGGATCTCCCGGCGTCGTGGGCAACAATGTCGCCATGCGGATCTACCTGCCGGCCACGAGTGCCGACCTCAGCCGCCCGGCCGGGGTCCCGCCGCGCTGGGGGCACGCCGTCACCACCGAGCTGCGCCGCGCGCTGCCCGAGGAGGACGACGAGGGCCTGGAGGCCGGAGCCCTGCTCGCCGCGGCCGACGAGAGCATCGCCCACCTGCGCGCCGCGTCCTCCGCGCTCCCGCGCCGGGTGGTCCTCGCGGCCGACGTCCCGGACGCCACCGTCGTCGTGCCCGAGCGTGCGCGCCCGTGGAGCGAAGGGGACGACCAGCTGCCCAGTGCCGTCGAGGTCCGGGCCACGGTCCCGTGGGACGCCGTCGTGAGCATCCACGTCGACGACGCCGACGCCGAGCCCGACGTCGCCGCTGCGCTCACCGACGACGAGGCGATCGACAAGGCCGCCGAGCACGACCTCCTGTGGCACGACATCGTCGAGCGCGAGGCGCTCGCGCGCGAGCTCAAGGGCTGAGCGCGGCTCAGGCCCGCACGGTGAGGGTCGAGGCGCCCGAGGGCAGACGCCGCACCTCGATGCGCTCGGCGATCCGGTCCTTGAGCTCGCTCACGTGGCTGACGATCCCCACGGCGCGGCCCCCGGCCTGCAGCCTGCTGAGCTCACCGAGCACCCCGTCCAGGGTGTGCGGGTCGAGCGAGCCGAAGCCCTCGTCGACGAACAGCGTGTCCAGCGAGATTCCGCCGGCCTCGCTGGTGACGACGTCCGCCAGCCCGAGCGCCAGGCACAGCGAGACGTAGAACGTCTCCCCGCCGGACAGGGTGTGCGGGTCGCGGGAGGCCTCGGTGACGTGATCGTGGACGGCCAGGCCGAGACCGGCCTTGCGTGAGCGGCCCTCGCGCTCGTCGATGCGGCGCAGCTCGTAGCGGCCGTCGGACATGACGGTGAGGCGGTCGTTGGCGGCGGCGACGACGTCCTCGAAGCGGCGGAGCAGGACGTAGGTCGAGAGCGTCGTGGCGCGCGCGTTGCCCTCCCCGGCGGCGGCGAGCTCGCCCATGCGCAGCACGGGGGCGGTGCGCTCGGTGAGCGTCCGGTGCGCGTCGAGGACGCCGGTGAGCGAGACCCGGCAGCGGCCCAGCCGGGCCACGGCGTCCCTCGCCCGCCCTGCCTCCTCGGTGGCGGCGATGAGCGCCGTGTGGCGCTCGGCGTGGGCGGCGGTGGCCGCCTCGAGGGCGGGCACCTCCGCGCCGGTGAGCGCGGCGACCTGCGGCTCGGTGAGGCCGTCCCGGACGCGGGCGGCGGCGGAGTCGTGCTCGGTGACCGCACGCTCCAGCTCGGCGGTCCGGGTGGTGCTGCGGTGGGCGAGGGTCGCCGCGGCGGCGTCGGGGAAGCCGGTCTCCTCCAGCGCCCGCTCGAGCGCTGCGACGGCGTCCTCGCGGCGCCGGCGGGCCTCGTGCTGGGCCTGACGGGCAGTGACGATCCGGCGGGCGGCGGAGAGGCGCTCGTCGAGCCGGTGGGCCCGGGCCGTGACGGTCGGGGCGTCCGCGGCGGCGCGGCGGCAGCGGGCGTGGTCGGCCTCGAGCGACGTGCGGAGACCGCGCAGGTGCTCCGTGGCCGCCGCGACGGCGGTCTCCTCCCGGGCGGCCTGCTCGCGCAGGCGCTCGGTCTCCTCGTCGAAGGCGGCGAGCTCGGCCCGGCGGAGCTCGGCGAGCCGGACGGCCTCACGGGCGTCGGCGAGGTCGGCCTGGGCGATGGTCAGCGCCTCCTCCGCGGCGGGCAGCGGCTGCCCACCGCAGGCGTCCTCGGCGGCGCGCAGCCGTGCCTGTGCGCGGGCGACCTCCTCCCGCGCCGCGGCGAGCGCGGCCTCTGCCCGCTGCCGCCCGGTGGCGGCGGCCTCGACGTCCTCCTCGGTGGCGTGCTCGGGGGAGCGGGGCGCGGGGGCGGGGTGCTCGGTCCCGCCGCACACGGCGCAGGGAGTGCCGGGGACGAGCTCGGCCGCCAGGCTGCCCGCCATGCCGGCGATCCAGCGACGGCGCGCGGCGTGCTCCACGTCGAGTGCCTCGCCGGCCGCCTTGGCGGCGACGGTGACCGCCGCCTGCGCCGAGGCGAGCTCACCGCGCCGTGCCTCGGCGTCGCGGGCGGCGTCCCGGACCGCCCTCCGGGTGGTGACGGCAGCCTCGGCCGCGGGCACGCTCAGGGCGGTGCGCTGGATGTGGTCGAGGGCGATCTCCAGGCGCCGGCGCTCCTCGGGCCGGGCGGTGAGGGCGGTACACCGCTCGGTGAGCGCGGTCCGCCGACGGTCGAGCTCGGTCTCCTCGCGGGTCAGCGCGGCCTCCCGGGCAGGAAGGCCCGCCTCGAGGTCGACGAGGTCGACCAGGCCGCCGCGCTCACCGGTGAGCTGGTCGAGCAAGGCACGCAGCCCGGTGAGCTCGAGCTCACCGAGGTCGGAGTCCGGCCCGGCGCTGACTGCGCCGCACACGTCCTCCACGGCTGCCCGGGCGCGCTCCACCGCCTCCTGCGCCTCGGCCTGGGCCCTGAGCGCGCCTGCGGCCACGGCGGCCCGGCGGGCGGCCGCGAGCTCCTCACGCTGCGCCGCGACCGCGGGCTCCCGCTCGGCGAGGGCGGCCTGCTCGGTCAGCAGCCGGGCCCGCCGCTCGACGAGCCGCTCGAGCTCGCGCTGGGCGTCCACGGCACGTCGGGCCTCCTCCTCGGCGACCCGCTCGGCCTCCTGACGGGCGGCGGCGCGGGCGAGCTCCTCCTCGGCGTGGGCGACGACCTGCGCCGCGGCCGACTCCAGGGCGGTGGAGTCGAGCTCCTCGGCAGCCCGGGTGAGCTGCTCGCCGGCGGGGTCGCCGTCGGGGAGCAGGTGGACGAGGCTCGCAGTGGCCGTGGTGACGTCCTGCTTGGCGGCCGCGACCTCGCGTCTCGCCTCGCGCGCCATGTCGACCAGCTGCTCCTGGACCCGCTGGTAGACCTCGGTGCCGAAGACGTCCTGGAGGACGGCGGCGCGCTCGTCCGGCTTGGCCCGCAGGAACGTGGAGAACCGGCCCTGGGGCAGGACGACGGTCTGGCTGAACTGGACCCGGTCGAGGCGCACGATGCGGCGGACCTCGGTGCCGACCTCCTGCGTGGTCGTGGCCACCGGCTCACCGGCGTCGTCGGTCACGGACTCCAGGCGCCACAGCCGGGCGGTCGCGTTCTGCCGGGTGGTGCCCTCCCCGCGACGCTTCGGGCGGGCGTAGGCCGGGGTGCGGCGGACCCGGAAGATGCCCTCGCCGGTGGAGAAGACGACCTCGACGACCGGCTCGGCGCCCGGGGCGTGGGCCGAGGGCAGGCGGTCGTCGCGGGCGGGGGAGCCGAGGGTGCCGTACAGGCCGAAGGTGATCGCGTCGATGAGGGTGGACTTGCCCGCCCCGGTGGGTCCCTCGAGAAGGAACAGCCCGCCGGCGGAGAGCTCGTCGAAGTCGACCTCGTGGCGCCCGGGGAACGGGCCGACTGCCTCCACGGTGAGGTGGTGGATGCGCATCAGGCGCTCCTCTCCGCGGCGAGCGCGGCCTCGTAGGCCTGCCGCAGCACCGCGCTCTCGGCCCCCGTCGGGGCGGCGCCGGTGACGTCCTGGACGAACTCGGCGGCGACCTCGAGGGGGTCGCGCGCGGCGGTCACCGCCCGCGCCGGGCCACCGGTCAACGGGGTGGTCGGCCGGTGCTGGACGACGAGCGCGTGCGGGAAGCGCGCCTTGACCCGGGCGTAGAGGTCCCGCGGGCGCACGGTGTCGGTGACCGCGACCCGCACCCAGTCCTCCGCCTGACCGTCGAAGGCGGGGGAGAGGAGCTGGTCCAGGGTGCCGGTGGCCTCCGAGAGCCGGCGCGGGCAGGGAGTGGGCACGAGCTCGACGTGCTCGACGCCGGTGGGCCCGAGGTCCAGGAGCACGCTGGACTTCGCGTGGTTCATCTCGGAGAAGGAGTAGGCGAGGGGGGACCCGGAGTAGCGGGCGAGCGGACCGGGCCGCTGGGGGTCGAGCCCCGGCCCGACACGCTGCGGCCCGTGGAGGTGACCGAGGGCGAGGTAGTCCGGGTTCTCCTCACCGCTGCGGGTGAGGACACCGAGCGGGACGCTGTCGACGCCGCCGACGCGGATGTCGCGCTCGGACTCCGAGGGCTGCCCGCCGACGACGAACGCGTGCGCCATGAGGACGGCGGGCGTGCGCTCGCCGCCGGCCCGGCGGGCGGTGAGGTCGGCCCGCACCCGCCGCATCGCGGCGGCGGCGACCGCCTCGTGCGACCGGGCGGGCACGAGCGGCACGCCGGCGTCGTCGGTCTCCGGGCCCGCGAGGCGGTGGCGGGTGGTGTCGGGGTCGAGGTAGGGCAGGGCGTAGACCAGCGCGCCGCTCTCACCGTCGGCGGCGGGCAGCGCGAGGGGGACGGCGAGGTCCTCCACCCGGGAGCGCACGGCGAGCCGGTCGCGGAACATCGCGGCGCCGAACCCCAGGCGGGTGGCGGAGTCGTGGTTGCCCGGGGTGAGGACGACGCGGGCCAGCCCGGTGAGGCGCAGCAGCGCGTCGTCGAGGAGGTCGACGACGCCGACGGGCGGGATGGCACGGTCGTAGACGTCACCGGCGACGAGCACGGCGTCGACCCTCTCCCGGCGCACGACCTCGACGAGGTGGTCGAGGAACGCAGCCTGGTGCGCCACGAGGTCGACCCCGTGGAGCGTGCGCCCGAGGTGCCAGTCGGACGTGTGCAGGATGCGCATGTCCCGACGGTAACCGCCGCCTCCGACATCGCCGTGGAGGCCGGGCGGGGACGGGCCGGGGTCAGCGGCGCGGGCCGCGCTCCGCCGAGGCGGTCAGGCCGGGCTCGCCCCGTGGCGGCGGGCGACGTCCCCGAGGACGACGGCGAGCTCGCGCGGGCGCGACCACATCGGCCAGTGGCTCGTCGGCAGGTCGACCCACTCGACGTTGCGCAGCTCGCGGATCCCGGCCAGCCAGCCAGCCTCCTCCTGCTCGGCGTAGGCACGGTACTGCTCGGCGGGGAAGCTCGTGCAGATGATCGTCGTCGGCACGTCCCGGCGGGAGTCGTCGCGCAGCTCGACGGCCTCGCGGACGACGCCGCCGGGCTGGGGCACGGCCCGCTCCTGGAACGTCGCGAGCTGTTCGGGGCTCAGGCCGTCGAGGTTCTCCTCGGCGGACAGCGAGGCCCAGTCCATCGGCAGCTCGCCCCCGGTGAAGCCCGGGTCCAGGGCACCGATCCCGGGCGCGGTGTCGACGTAGACCATGGCGGCGACCCGGCCGGCGAGGCGGTCGCTGGCGGCGTACCCGGAGAACCCGGTGCCGCTGTGGACGGCGAGCACCGGCGGGCTGTCGGAGGCCTCGACCGCGGCGCAGATCGCGGCGACGTGGTCCTCGGCGGTCACGTCCGCCCGGTCCTGCGCGTCGGGGGACAGGCCCGGCAGGGTGAGCGCCCGGACGTCGCAGCCCGCGGCGCGCAGCTCGGCGGCGACCTCGTCCCACGCCCACGCCCCGAGCCAGAACCCGGGGACGAGGATGACCGGCGCCGGGGCCGTTGACGTGCTCTGGGACATGGCGGTCTCCGCTCGTCGTCGTGCTCCGGAGCCTAGTGCGCCCGGTCCGGCCCGGCCAGGGCGGGCGGGTGCCCTCCGCGCTCAGTCCTGCTGCGCGGTGAGCATCTCCAGCACCTCGTCGTGGAGCAGCCCGTTGGTGGCCACGGCGTTGCCACCGAACGGCCCCGGTGCGCCGAACAGGCTGGTGAAGCGGCCCCCGGCCTCGGTGACGATCGGGACGAGCGCGGCCATGTCGTAGGTCTCGAGCTCGGGCTCGGCGGCGAGGTCGACCGCACCCTCGGCCACGAGCATGTAGGACCAGAAGTCGCCGTAGGCCCGGGTGCGCCAGCACCGCTGGGCCAGGCCCAGGAAGGCGCGCAGCCGACCTTCCTCCGCCCAGCCGTCGAGGGAGGAGTAGCTGAGCGAGGCGTCCTCGACTCGTGAGACGCTCGAGACGTGGAGGCGGCGCGCGGAGGACAGCGACCGTCCGGTCCACGCCCCGGAGCCGAGGGTGGCCCACCAGCGGCGGCCGAGCGCCGGGGCCGACACGAGACCGAGGACGACCTCGTCGTCCTCGACCAGGCCGATGAGCGTGGCCCACACCGGCACCCCGCGGACGAAGTTCTTCGTCCCGTCGATCGGGTCGATGATCCACTGTCGGGGCGAGTGCCCCGTGCTGCCGAACTCCTCCCCGAGCACGGAGTCGCGCGGCCGGGTGCGCCCGAGCTGGGAGCGGACGAGCGCCTCGGCACTGCGGTCGGCGTCGGAGACCGGCGTGAGGTCCGGCTTGGTCTCGACGACGAGGTCGAGGGCCTGGAACCGGCTCATCGTCTGGGCGTCGACCTGGTCGGCGACGACGTGGGCCAGGCGCAGGTCGTCGTCGTATCGGAGGCGGGACGTCGGCATGTGTCCACGCTAGCCGTGCGGCGGCGGCCGGGAAGTGAAGCGCGCCGGGAGGCGGGCGGTCAGGACTCGGGCGCGTCCGGGCTGGTGCGGGCGGTGAGCAGCCGCCGGAAGGACTCCAGGCGGGCGGCGCCCGCAGGCCCGGCGTCCCCGCGCTCCACCCACGCGTCGAGCTCGCAGTCCAGCGCGCCGGCCTCGTGGGGGCAGCCGCGCGGGCACTCGGCGGACACGGCCGCGAGGTCGGGGAAGGCCTGCAGGAGGTCGTCCGGACCGACGTGCGACAGTCCGAAGGAGCGCACGCCGGGGGTGTCGATGACCCACCCGCCGCCGGGCAGCTCGAGGGCCACCGCGTTGCTCGACGTGTGCCGCCCCCGTCCCGTCACGAGGTTGACCTCGCCGGTGGCGCGGCCCGCGCCGGGCACGAGCGCGTTGATGAGGGTGGACTTGCCGACCCCGGAGTGCCCGACGAGCACCGACTCGTGGCCGGTGACGACGTCACGCACCTCCTCCAGGCCGCGGACCTCGCCGTCGACGACGGAGGTGATGACCGCGGTGACCTCGAGGGCGGCGTACTGCGCGAGGAAGGGCGCCGGGTCGGCGAGGTCGGCCTTGGTGAGGACGAGGACCGGCTCCATCCCGGCGTCGTAGGCCGCGACGAGGCAGCGGTCGACCATCCGCGGACGCGGCGGCGGGTCGGCGAGCGCGGTGACGATGAGCAGCCGGTCGGCGTTGGCGACGATGACGCGCTCGACCCCGGCGGCCTCGCTGTCCTCGGCGGACCGGCGCAGGGCGGTGCTCCGCTCCTCGACGCGCACGATGCGGGCGAGGCTGCCCGGCCGCCCGCTCGTGTCACCGACGATGCCCACCCGGTCACCGACGACGACGGCGTTGCGGGCGCCGCGCCCGAGCTCGCGGGCCTTCATCGCCACGAGGCGGGTGCCGTCGTCGGCGAGGAGGGTGTAACGGCCGCGGTCCACCCCGAGGACGCGCGCGGTCGTCGCGTCGTCGTGCTGGGGACGTACCTTGGTGCGCGGGCGCGAGCCCCGCTTGGACGGGCGGACGCGGACGCGCTCGTCGTCCGTGCCGATGTCCCGCGACCGGCTCATCGTCCTCGCCTCAGCCCCGTCCGCCCGTCGCGACCATGTCGGTCCACATGCGGGTGAAGTCGGGCAGTGTCTTGGCGGTCGTCGCGACGTCGACGACCTCGACGCCGGGCACGCGCAGGCCGACGACGGCGGCGAAGGTCGCCATCCGGTGGTCGTGGTAGGTCTCCAGGCGCGCCGGGCGCAGCGGCCCGGGCTCGATCTCCAGACCGTCCTCGGTCTCGCGGGCGTGCGCGCCGAGCCGGTTGATCTCGGTCGTGAGGGCGGCGAGCCGGTCGGTCTCGTGGCCGCGCAGGTGAGCGATGCCGCGCAGGCGGCTCGGCCCGTCGGCGAGCGTGCACAGCGCCGCGATGGTGGGGGTGAGCTCACCGGCGTCGTGGAGGTCGACGTCGATCGGGTCGATGGCGCCGGTGCCGGCGACGGTGAGCCCGGCCGGGCCGAGCTCGACGGAGGCGCCCATGCGCACGAGGAGGTCGCGCAGCCGGTCGCCGGCCTGGGAGGTGTGCGTCGGCCAGCTCGGCACGCGCACGCGGCCACCCGCGACGAGCGCGGCGGCGAGGAACGGTCCGGCGTTGGACAGGTCGGGCTCGACGGGGACGATCCCGCCGGCCACCGGGCCGGGGTGGACCACCCAGCGGGCCGGCTCGCCGTCCTCGCCGACGGTGACGTCGACGACGACCCCGCGCTCGCGCAGCACCTCGACGGTCATCGCGGCGTGGGGCTGGCTCGGCATCGGACCGGTGCGGCGCAGGTCCAGGCCCTGCTCGAGGGCGGGGGCGACGAGCAGCAGGCCGGAGACGAACTGGCTCGAGGCGCTCGCGTCCACCTCGACGACGCCACCGGGCAGGCCGCCGGTGCCGTGGACGGTGAAGGGCAGCGCGGCGCGACCGTCATCGTCCACCTGGGCGCCGAGGTCGCGCAGTGCCTCGATGAGCGCGCCCATCGGGCGCACGCGGGCCTGCGGGTCGCCGTCGAAGGTCACCGTGCCGTCGGCCAGCGCCGCCAGCGGCGGCACGAAGCGCATGACGGTGCCGGCGAGGCCGCAGTGGACCTCGGCGGGGCCGCGCAGGGGCGCGGGGTCGATGAGGAGGTCGGGCCCGTCGACGGCGGGACGGCCGTCGGAGTCCACGTTCTCGATACGGACACCGAGGGCGCGCAGCGCCTCGACCATGAGCGCGGAGTCGCGCGAGTGGAGGGGGCGGCGCAGCTGCGTGGGCTCGGCGGCGAGCGCGGCGAGCGGCAGGTACCGGTTGGTGAGCGACTTCGATCCGGGGACCGGCACGACGGCGTCGAGCGGCCCGGCGGCGACGGGCGCCGGCCAGGCGAGGTCGGGCGTGGTCTGGGTGGGCATGCTCCCGAGGGTAGCGGGCCGCCCTGGGACGCCGGTCAGCTCAGCTTCGCCTTGAGGTCCGCCTTGCTCTCCTTGGCCGCGGCCTTGACCTCGCGCAGGGCTGCCTTGTGCTCACGGCTGTTCGTCGCCCGCCAGGCGAGGGAGGGACGGCCGTCGCGGTCGAGCCCGGCGATGAGCAGGCCGCCGACGAGGCTCGCGCCGGTGAGCAGCCCTCGGCGCATCTCCTTCTTGCGCTCGCGGCCGCCGCCGGTCCACACCGGGTTGTTGACGAGCGTCACCGGGACGGTCATCGCGGCGAGGGTGAGCGCGGCCGTGCGTGGCTTGCGGTTGGTCGCGAGCATGAGCCCCGCGACCGCCGTGACGGCGCCGCTCGCGCGCACGAGCATGCGGGTGTCGGAGGCGATGGCGGGCGGCACGCCCACCTTCTCCAGGGCGGGCTCGACCTTCCGGAACTTCTCCACGTGGGAGTCCGGGTGGAGCAGGGCGTCGACACCGGTGGCGACGAACGAGGATGCGAGCAGCGGGCGGGCAAGGCGGCGGGAGATGCTCATGGACCATTGCTACCGCAAACCGGTGCTCCGGGCGAGTGGTGCGCCACGTCCGGAATGGCGGGAGGGGTTCGCGGGTTACACCTTCCGTGACCTGTTCGACGCTCGGCCACGAGACCGACCTCCGCCCGACCTCCGGCGCGCGCCCGCGTGAGGGCGGACTAGGCTCGAGGGTGATGACCGAGGACCGTGAGCTGGACCGCGCACCCGCGAGCGAGAGCGACGCCGAGCGTGCCGCGCGTTTCGAGGTCGAGGCGCTGCCCTACCTCGACCAGCTCTACGCGGCCGCGATGCGGATGACCCGCAACCCCGCGGACGCCGAGGATCTCGTGCAGGAGGCGTTCACGAAGGCGTTCGCCTCCTTCCACCAGTACAAGCCGGGCACGAACCTCAAGGCCTGGCTGTACCGGATCCTCACCAACACCTTCATCAACTCCTACCGCAAGAAGCAGCGCGAGCCGAAGAAGTCCGACGCGGAGAGCGTCGAGGACTGGCAGATCCACCGCGCCGCTTCCCACACCTCCACGGGCCTGCGCTCCGCAGAGATGGAGGCGATGGACCGGCTCCCCGACTCCGAGATCCGCGACGCGCTCATGGAGCTGCCCGAGGACTTCCGGATCGCGGTCTACCTCGCCGACGTCGAAGGCTTCGCCTACAAGGAGATCGCCGAGATCATGTCGACCCCGATCGGCACGGTGATGTCACGCCTGCACCGCGGACGGCGTCAGCTTCGTGAGCGGCTCGCCGACCACGCCCGGGACCTGGGAATGAAGATCGAGGCGACACCGTGACCGACACGACGCATCCAGACCCCATCGAGGGCTGCCGCTGCGAGGAGATGCTCGAGCACCTCTTCGAGTACGTCGACTCCGAGATGACCGTGGAGGACAGCGCGCGCCTGCACCGCCACGTCGAGGAGTGCGCCACCTGCCAGGAGGCGACCGACGCCGAGACGAGGGTCCGGCTGCTGCTGCGCCGCTCGTGCCAGGAGGTCGCGCCCTCGACGCTGCGCCTGCGGGTCATCACCCAGATCGGCGTCCTGCGCGGCGGCGGCACCATCCGCTGACGTCCGGGACCGGCCGGGCCGCTGCGGCCGGCGGGTCCTCCGCGGCGCCCAGGCCGATCGGTCGACGGGTGCCCTCGGGCCGGGGCGCGAAGGGCACCTCGTGCCCGACGGGCGGCGCCGGTGCCGGCGCCGACGGGCTGAGGACAAGCGAAAGGGCCGGCCAGCTGGCCGACCCTCGTGCTCAGGCGTTGGGGCGCTTGCCGTGGTTGGCCCCGCCCTTGGCGCGTGCCTTGCGCTTGCGTCCGCGCTTGCTCATGGTTACTCCCGGGTGCGTCGGTCCACCCCGTTCGGGTGGGATAACAGTGTCCTATCGTCGCACATCCGCCGAGGCAGCCGCCAAGTGCCCCCGCGGCCCACGTGGCAGGGTAGGGCCATGCTCGCCGCCTACGCCGCCCGTCAGGACGCCGACCACCCGCTCGAGGGGCTCGTCGTCGGGGAGATCACGGACCCCGGTCCGCCCGAGCCCGGGTGGGTGCCGGTCCGCGTGAGGGCCGCCGCGCTCAACCACCACGACCTGTGGTCCCTGCGCGGGGTGGGCCTGCCGGCCGACCGGCTGCCCATGGTGCTCGGCTGCGACGCCGCCGGGGTCGACGACCAGGGCCGCGACGTCGTCGTCCACGCCGTCGTCGCGAGCCCGGGCTGGCGCGGCGACGAGACGCTGGACCCAGCGCGCACGCTCCTGTCGGAGAAGTACCCCGGGACGCTCGCGGAGACGGTCTGGGTGCCGCCGGGCAACGTCGTGCCCAAGCCGCCCGAGCTCACCTGGGCCGAGGCCGCGTGCCTGCCCACCGCCTACCTGACGGCCTACCGGCTGCTGTTCCACGCCGCGGACCTGCGGCCCGGCCGGCGGGTGCTGGTCCAGGGCGCGGGCGGGGGCGTCTCGACGGCGGCCGTCGTGCTCGGCCGGGCCGCCGGCCTCGAGGTGTGGGTGTGCGGGCGCGACGAGGCGCGCAACCAGCGTGCCCTCGAGCTCGGTGCGCACGCCGTCTTCCCCAGCGGGGCGCGACTGCCCGCCCAGGTCGACGCCGTCCTGGAGACGGTGGGGGAGGCAACGTGGGCCCACTCCCTGCGCGCCGTGCGCCCCGGAGGGACGATCGCCGTCGCCGGTGCCACGAGCGGGGCGATGCCGCCCGCCGACCTGGGGCGGGTGTTCTTCCGCAGCGTCCAGGTCGCCGGCTCGACGATGGGCACGGTTGAGGAGCTGAGCCGGCTGGTCGCCTTCCTCGTCGCGAGCGGCGCCCGGCCGCTCGTCGACGAGGTCCTCCCTTTCGCCGACGCCGCGCGCGCCTTCCGGCGCCTCCTCGACGGCGACGTCTTCGGCAAGCTGGTCCTCGAGCTGCCCGAGGCCTGAGGCGCTCGCGTCGGTCAGTGCTCCGACGCGCGGCGCAGCAGGCCCAGGCCGAGCGTCGCCACGCCCTGGAAGAAGAACGTCTGCGCGCCGAGCTGCGTCCGGGTGAGGCAGCGGGTGCCCCAGGTGAGCAGGTGCTCGTCGAGCAGCTCGTGGCGCCACCGCAGGGTCACGTGGCTCACCGGTCCGGTGAGGAGCGCAGCGAGGGCGTGCAGGGCGTCGGACAGGTCGACGCCCGTGGCGGCGGGCAGCAGCACCTCGGCCCGCACGATCTCGAAGCGCAGCCGGGCGAGGGCCGGGGCGGCGGCGTCGGGCGCGTGGGTGGGCGCGACCGCGCACCGCTGCGGCACGCCGACGAACAGGCGCGTGTGGTCGCGGCCGATCCGGTCGACGCACTCGGCCGACAGCCGGGACTCCTCGAGCAGCGCGACGCCGCGCAGGGACTCGGCGTCGGCCATCGGCCACGCCGTGTCGTGCAGCCGCTCGACGGCGACGACCGTCGGTGGCGTGGCCACGACGCACGCGATCGCCCCGGCCGCCTCGGCGACGGCGTGCGAGGTAGGACCGCAGAGCACCTGATGACTCATGACCCCTCCTCGTCATTCCCCCAGGTGCCATCCTCACGCGACGCGTCGGGCGTCGCATGGGTCGAACGGCCCGACATTTCGGTGGACCCCGACGCCGTCCGAGCAGGAAATGGGCAACGCTTGCCGGGGTGCGCTGGTCTAGGCTGGAACGCTGCCCCGTCCGTCCGCGTGCACGACCAAGGAGTCCCGGTGTCACCGACCAAGCAACGCAAGCCCACCGCTGCCGAGAAGGCGAAGGCGGAGGCCGACAAGCGCAGCGTGGTCGCCCGGAACAAGAAGGCCAGCCACGACTACCACATCGACGAGACGATCGAGGCGGGCCTGGCCCTCACGGGGACCGAGGTGAAGTCCCTGCGCATGGGACGCGCCTCGCTCGTCGACGGCTGGGTGGAGATCGACCGCGGCGAGGCGTGGCTGCAGGGTGTGCACATCCCCGAGTACAGCCAGGGGACGTGGACGAACCACGCCGTGCGCCGCAAGCGCAAGCTCCTGCTCCACCGGGACGAGATCGACAAGCTCGCCAGCAAGAGCCGGGAGAAGGGGCACACGGTCGTCCCGCTCGAGCTCTACTTCATCCGCGGCCGGGCCAAGGTCCTCATCGCCCTCGCCCGCGGCAAGAAGGAGTACGACAAGCGCCACGCGCTGCGCGAGAAGCAGGACGTCCGCGAGGCGCAGCGCGCGATGAGCCTGCGCGTCAACCGCTGACGACGGCGTTCGCGAGGACAGCGCCCGCACGGCGGGCTACGTTGAGGTCCTCTCCGACTCCGGGAGGGGACCATGGGTCTTCCGATGAAGCTGCGGCACATGCCGCCCAGGCTCGCCGCCGGCGCGTTCATCCTCAGCTCCGGCCTGGACAAGCGCGGCCTGGACGAGGAGCAGGCCGCGGGCCTGCAGGAGATGGGCGCCCGAGCCTTCCCCCTGCTCAAGGACATGTCGGCCAAGGACTTCGGCAAGCTGCTGTCCACCGCCGAGATCTCCCTCGGGGTCGCGCTGCTCAGCCCGTTCGTGCCGTCACTGGCCGCCGGGCTGGGGCTGACCGCGTTCTCCTCCGGCCTGGTCCGGATGTACCTCAGGACGCCAGGCGCGACCCGGGAGGACGGCATCCGCCCGACCCCTGACGGCATCGCCATGTCGAAGGACATCTGGCTCGTCGGGATCGGCCTGGGGCTCGTCCTCGACAGCCTCGGCCGCCGCAAGCGCTGACCTTCGCGGCGCACGTCGCATGGCGGCGCCGGGAATAGAGGGGGACCCTCACCCGGTTGGACGCGTATGATGGGACGCGCCGGCTCGCCGGTGCTTGTCAACTGAACATGGGGATGATCGGTTTCGACGATGGACGTCGTGCCAGAGGAAGCGGGTCGAGGATGCAGAGTTATCTCGTTAACGCCCTCTGCAAACCAATAGGTGCCGATTCCAAGCGCACCGACTTCGCCCTCGCCGCCTGAGCGAGTCTCGAAGTCCGTCAGCCCGGGCTAGCTCTCGGCCCGGTTCCTGGCGTCAGCTAGAGAGCCACTGCTCGTAGCCCTCGTCATCGGGGCTACGGGGACTTCCAGATGACTGGGCCCGTCAGCGACATGTCTGCGTGATCGCTGGGGCCGAGAAAATCGCAGCAGACTGCACCCGGAGAAGCTCTGGTTCCACGCCATCGGACGCGGGTTCGATTCCCGCCATCTCCACCATCAGCCCGAAGGCCGCCTCCTGATCCAGGAGGCGGCCTTCGGTGTGCCCGGGGTCAGTGACCCGG
>NZ_VDFS01000062.1:19108-55167 GCF_006151955.1 Georgenia sp. 311
GAGGTCACCGTGCGTGCCGCGTAGCCGCGGGCCTCGAGCAGGTCGGCGGTGCGGCCGAGCTGGTGCTCGGCGACCTCGATCGCGAGGGCGCCCCCCGGCGCGAGCCACGGACCGGCCCGGCGGGCGATGCGGCTGACGAGCGCGAGCCCGTCGGAGCCGCCGAGGAGGGCGGTCGGCGGCTCGAAGTCCCGCGCCTGCCCGGGCAGCAGCCGCAGGTCGGCGCTGGGCACGTACGGCGGGCTGGCGACGAGGACGTCCACCCGGCGCCGCAGCCGGCGGGGGAGGGCGGCGAACAGGTCGCCCTCGTGGACGACACCGCCCCAGCGGGAGACGTTGCGCCGCGCGCAGGCGACGGCGGCGGGGTCGACGTCGGCCGCGTGCAGCCGGACGGCCGGGACCTCGGCGGCGAGCGCGACGCCGATCGCGCCGGTGCCGCAGCACAGGTCGAGGACGACGACGCCGCCACCCGCGCCGGCCGTGCAGCGCACGAGCGAGGTGGCCTGCTCGACCAGGAGCTCGCTGCGGGCGCGCGGGACGAAGACACCCGGGTCGACGTCGAGACGCTGCCCACGGAACAGCACCCACCCGACGACGTGCTCGAGCGGCGCGCCCGCCTCCCGGCGGCGCACCATGTCCTCGAGCTCCTGCGTCCCGGTGGCGCTGTCGACGAGCACCGCGGCCTCCGCCTCGGGGTACACGCATCCCGCCGCGGCCAGGCGCTGCACGAGCGGCTCGAGCATGCCTGAAGCGTGCTCCCGCCGTGGCCCGGTGTCGCGCTGAGCCGCCTGGTCAGCCGGCGAGCACCTCCCGCAGGCGGGCGGCGAAGGCCTCCGGCTCCCCGGTCTGGCCGTACTCCCCGCCCATGAAGCCGCCGTGGTTGCTCGGGAAGACCGCGAGCTCGACGCCGAGCTGCTCGGCCAGCGCCTCGGTGGTGCGCCACGTCAACGTCCCCGAGCTCTCGATCCCGGCGGCCGGGACCACCCGGACCGTGGACGCGGAGAGGGCTGCGACGTCCGGTCGGTAGCGGACGACGGCCGCCGCGGCATCGGACAGGAGCGGGTCGTCGCGCGAGCCGTCGTCCTCGGTGGGCATGCCGAAGGCCGCGGGGTCGGGGGACTGGGCGCCGAAGTCCTCCGGGAACTCGCCCCGCCACGACGTCATGGCGATGAACGCGGCCATGCCCCAGCCCCAGCCGCGCTCGTCGTAGACGGCCCGCACCCGCTCCCACGCCGCGAGGGCGCGGTCCGCGTCCGGCAGGACTCCCAGCATCGGCGGCTCGTGCGCGACGACGGTGCGCACCTCGTCGGGGAACAGGGTCGAGAGGCACAGGGCCGTGACAGCGCCGCCACTGGTGCCGAAGAGGTCGACCGGCCCACCGCCGAGCGCGGCGACGAGCCGGTGGACGTCGTCGGCCTGCTGCTCGGGCGTCTGGACGTCGGTGCCGTCGTGGCGGACGCTGCGCCCCAGTCCGCGCGGGTCGTAGGTGACGACGGTGCGGTCGCGGAAGTGGGAGGCGAGCGTGGTGAACCCGACCGCGTCCATCGGCTGGCCGATGAGGAGGAGCGGCGGGGCGCCGTCCACCGTCGGCGTCCCGCGGACGTCGTAGGTGAGGGTGGCCCCCGGGACGTCGAGCGTGAGGGTCTCGATGGCGGTGGAGCTCATGATGTCCCCTTCGGTTGGCGGGGCAGGTGCCCCTGTCGTCCTGTGCCTACCGACCCGCGGGACCCACGGAACTCATCGCCCGGCGGGCGCCCGGCCCTCCCGCTTCCTACACTCACCGGCATGGCCGAGGTGCGGATCGGTGTGTCCGGGTGGCGGTACGCCCCGTGGCGCGGGTCGTTCTACCCGCGCGGCCTGCCCCAGCGGCGCGAGCTGGAGTTCATCGGGCAGACGTTCCCGACCGTCGAGCTCAACGGGTCCTTCTACTCGTTGCAGCGGCCGACCTCCTACGAACGGTGGCGCGACGCGACGCCTCCCGGGTTCACCTTCGCGGTCAAGGGTGGACGGTTCATCACGCACCTCAAGGCGTTGAGCGACGTCGACGTGCCGCTGGCGAACTTCTTCGCCTCCGGCGTCCTCGCGCTCGGGGACCGCCTGGGCCCGGTGCTGTGGCAGCTGCCGGCGCGCCGCCGGCTCGACCTCGACCGGGTGGCGCAGTTCCTCGCGCTGCTGCCGAGGACGACGGCCCGCGCCGCCGAGCTCGCCGCCGGGCACGACGAGCGGCTCGACGGCCGGGCACTGACCACCACCGACGCCGACCGCCCGCTGCGCCACGCCCTCGAGGTGCGGCACGAGAGCTTCGCCGACGAGGAGTTCGTCCAGCTCCTGCGCCACCACGACGTCGCGCTCGTCGTGTCCGACGGCGGGGAGAGCTGGCCGGTGTTCGAGACGCCGACCGCCGGGCTCGTCTACGTCCGCCTCCACGGCGCCGCCGAGCTCTACGTCAGCGGCTACGACGACGCCGCGCTGCGCTCGTGGGCGGCGAAGGTGAGGCGGTGGCACGCGGCCGGCCACGACGTCGTCGTCTACTTCGACAACGACGCCAAGGTGCGGGCGCCGTTCGACGCCCTCGCGCTCACCGAGCTCCTCGCCGACGTCGCCGTGCCGGCGCCGGAGGGCCTGCGGGACGTTCCCGACGTGGGCACACTGGACCGATGATCAGCGACCAGCTCGCCCGCGACCTCGAGGGCGCCGGCCTGCGCTGGGACCCGGCGCCCGGCGACCGCTTCCGGATCAAGGCCGAGGCACTGTCCGAGGACGTCTTCATCCTGTCCCACATGGTCATCGAGGCCCGCACCTACCAGGGCGGCACGGTGCTCAACTTCAACGGGACCACCGAGTGGGCGCTGGACAACGTCTCCAAGGACGACGCACTGTGGCTGCCTCGCGAGGACCAGCTGCGCGAGTTCCTCGGCGGCACGTTCCGAGGTCTGACGAGAGACGACGGCGAGTGGGTCGTGACGACGACCGGCCCGGGCGGACAGGTGGAGTACCGGGCGCCGGACGTCGAGGACGCCTACGCCACGGCCCTGCTCGACCTCGTCGGCAGGGCCGTGGCGGGGTAGGCGAGGTTCGGCGCCGCCCGCGCCGGACCTCCACCTCACTGCTCCAGGGAGACCGTGACCCCGCCGGAGAACACCGAGTCGTGGAGCTCGATCGCCGCCGGGACGGCGTCGGCCGGGACGTCGAAGACGACGACGCCCTCGACGGAGTTCCCCGGGTTGATGTCGTTGAGGAAGGTGTCGGCGTCGTCGAGGTAGATCGCCGCCGACGAGTTCGCCGAGTGCTGACGGCCCTGGTCGTCGACGAGGGTCTGGTTGCTGCCGCTGAGCATCTGCGCCTCGTCGCCGATGTTGGCCACCGTCATGTGGACGAGGACGAACTGGCCCTGGGCCTCCTCACCGAAGAGGTCGTTGCCCACCGCGGCGACGCCGGTCTCCACGGCGGTGACGGTGAACTCGAACTTCCCGTCGCGGACGGCGTCGCCGATCTTGGGCAGGTCAGCGGGAGCCGCCTCGGGCGCCTCGTCCTCGGCGGTCTCCTCGGGAGCGGCAGCGGGCGCGTCCGCGGCGGGGGTGGCGGCGGGCGTCGGTTCGTCCCCACCTCCCCCGGCGGCCGCCGCGCCGGCGCCGAGGACGACGACGGCGAGGATGCCGGTGAGGATCTTGTGCCGGGCGAACCAGCTCCTGCGTGCCGGAGCCGGAGGCGGCAGGGGCGCCGGGGCGCCGCCGGAGGTGTAGGCGCCGGGGCCTTGCGGGGCGAAGGGCGGGATGGGCTGGTGCCGGTCGTCGGAGTGGTTCACGGTGTCCTCCTGGGGTCGTCTGAGCTGATGGCCCCAGCCAACGCGCCGTGCCCCCACCCCGGCATCGGCCGGTCGCCCAGAACGCGGTAGCCGATCGGCCAGGTGCCGGCGCCCCGCGCTGGCCGGACGGCGGGTGCCGCCGTGTCGGTGGGGTTGCCTACGGTGAGCACATGGAGCGCGATGCCGTCGTCACCGAGCAGCGGGCGCCGTGGTGGCGCACGGTGCTGTGGGGCACGTTGTGCGCCGGCGCCTCACTCACCTCGGTCGCCTTCTCCGAGCTCCTGCGTCGTGACGAGTACGGCTGGCAGGTGCTGCTCGCCCTGCTCGGCCTGCTGCTCGCGCTGGGCCTGCCGGTGCTCCTCGTGTGGCGCCACCGCGCGCCGGTCGCGGTCACCCTCGTCGCGTCTGCGGCGGCCGTCGTCGTGCCGATCGGGTCGTGGACGGCGCTCGTGGGCCTCGGCTCGCTCATCGGGCGGCGCCGCGGCCGGCAGGTGCGGTGGGCGGCCGCGGCCGCCGTGGCGGCCACCGTCGTCAGCATCGTGCGGGACACCCGCGGCGCGACGTCGGCCACGTCCCTGGTCAAGACGGTCTTCGCGCCCGCCGACGCCGCCCCCGGCGTCAAGGTCGTGCTCGGGTGGTGGGTCGCGCCGCTCCTCGTCCTGCTCGGGGTGGCGATCGCTGTCGGCGCCGGCCTCGCGGTGCGCGCGCAGCGCCTCGCCGCCGTCTCGGCCGGCCAGGTCACGGCCGCGCGCCACGCGAGCGCCGAGCTCGGGGACCGGCTCGCTCGTCAGCGGGAGCGGGAACGGATCGGCCGGGAGGTGCACGACGTCCTCGGGCACCGGCTGTCACTGCTCAACCTCCACGCCGGCGCGCTGGAGGCGCACGCACCCGACGGGCCGCTCGGTGACAGCGCCCGCCTGGTGCGGGAGAGCGCGGCGCGCTCGATGGCCGACCTGCGCTCGCTGCTCGCCGTCCTCGACGAGCCGCTCGACGCCGGGCCGACCGAGCCGGACCTCTCGCTCGTCGACCTCCCGCAGATGATCGCCGAGACCGTGGAGACCGGTGTGCCGGTGAGCTCATCCGTCTACGTCGACAGCGCCGAGCGGGCCGACCCCGCGCTGGCCCGCGCGGTCTACCGGATCGTCCAGGAGGTCCTCACCAACGCCCGGAGGCACGCCCCCGCGCAGCCGATCCGGCTCGAGGTCAGCGGCGGGCCCGCCGCGGGGATGCGCATCGACGCGCGCAACCCCTACGTGCCCGGCGCCGGGGAGCAGGGGGCGGGCCAGGGCCTGCGCGGCATGGCGGAACGGGTCGAGCTGCTCGGTGGGCAGCTCGCCTACGGCCTGGACGACGGCGGGCGAACCTTCCGTGTCACCGTCGACCTGCCGTGGCGCGACTCCGGTGTCTGACCCCCCACCTACGATGGCGGCGTGCTCGACACCTGCCGCGTCCTCCTGGTCGACGACGACCCGCTCGTCCGGTCGGGCCTGCGGCTGCTCCTCACGAGCGACCCGCACGTCGAGGTCGTCGGGGAGGTCGCCGACGGTGACGAGGTCGTCGAGGCGGTGCAGCGCCACGCCCCCGACGTCGTCCTCATGGACCTGCGCATGGCGCGCACCGACGGCGTCGAGGCCACCCGGGCCGTGCGCCGGCTGCCGCGCGCACCGCACGTCGTCGTCCTCACCGTGTGGGACGTCGACGACGCGGTGCTGCGCAGCCTCGACGCCGGGGCCGAGGGCTTCCTGCTCAAGTCGTCCTCACCGACGGAGATCATCGCGGCCGTGCGCGCAGTGATGGCGGGTGACGCCGTCCTCTCCCCGCGCAGCACCCGTCAGGTGCTCGACCACTACCGCGACGACGGCGACCGCCGTGCCGTCGAGGAGGCGCAGGCTGCGCTCGCCGGGCTGACCGACCGGGAGCGCGACGTCGTCGTCGCCGTGGGGCAAGGGCTGAGCAACGCCGAGGTCGCCTCCGGGCTCTACGTGTCTGTGGCGACCGTCAAGGCCCACCTCGCGACGATCCAGACCAAGCTCGGGGTGCGCAACCGCGTGCAGGTCGCCGTTCGCGCCGAGCGCGCCGGCCTGCTGCGCTGACCAGTGCCGCATGGCGGACTTCCGGCCCAGGCCGTGTCCGCTCCCGCCTGTTAGGGGACCGGACGCTCACATGAGGCGTTCGCCACGCCGTCGTGACCAAAACGTGACATGCGGGCGCCGCGGTGGCTACTGTCGGGCGTGTCCGGCGCCCCTCCAGGCCGGGCCCTCCGGGTGGTTCCCCGTCCCGCCGCCGCCCTGAGGACGACGAATGCCGTGGCGGGCGGGACCGTGCTCGCGGCCCCAGGGGACAGAGACGAGCCCGCCGTGACCTCACCCAGGTCCCATCGAGCCAGTACCTCCGTCCACGCCCTCGCCCGCCCCTTCCAGCTCCTCCTCCGCTCCCGGGCACGCGTCTGCCCGGCCCTGCAGCGGCGCTACCGCGCCGCGCTCGCCGGCGGGCTGGCCCTCACACTCACCGCCGCAGTCAGTGCCGCCGCGGTCGTCGAGGACGACACCGCCTCCGCCCGCACCGCGCTCGCCCCGATCTCGCTCGAGGCCCCCGCCGACGCGACCGCCCCCGGCATCACCGTGCCCGAGGAGACCGACCTCGTGCTCAGCGAGCTCGACGTCGACGTCGAGCTCGGCAAGAGCGAGGTCGAGGACCTGCGCGAGGCCCAGGCCGCCAGCCGCGCCGCCGAGCGACAGGCGCTGGAGGAGGTGGCCGCCGCCGAGGCCCAGGCCGAGCAGCAGGCCGCTGCCGAGGAGGCACCGGTCGCCGAGGAGGCTCCGGCTGCTCGGGAGGCCCCGGCACCGGTCGCGGCGGCCGCAGCAGGTGAGCAGGGCGCGCTCGCCGCCATGGTCAACGACCTGCGCGCGCAGAACGGTCTCGGTGCTCTCGCCCGCGACGCCGGCCTCGACTCCGTCGCCCAGGGGTGGGCCGAGTGGATGGCCGCCAACCAGGTGCTCCAGCACAACCCGAACTACAAGAGCCAGATCGGCGCCGGCTGGACGCGGTCGGGGGAGAACATCGTCCGCAACACCGGCGCTGCCGGCTGGGCGCCCGGGGAGATCACCTCGTGGATGTTCAACTGGTGGGCCAATTCCGCGCCGCACCGCGCGAACATGCTCGGCGCCGAGTACACCCACGTCGGTGTCGGCTACGCGATGGGCGCGGGCGGACCGTACGCCGTCCTGGTCTTCGGCGGCTGACGCCACCCACGTTCCGCGCGACGGGCCCTGCACCGTGGTGGTGCAGGGCCCGTCGGCGTTCGTGGTGGGCGTGCGCGGTCTCAGCCGACGGGGACGACGTCCCCCCGCTCGGCGGAGCGGTAGGCGGCGTCGACGACGGCGAGGGAGGCCCGCGCCTCACGCACCGTGTAGTCGGGCACCGCGCCCGCGACGAGGCAGTCGACGACGTGGCGCAGGTAGCGCTCGGCGGCGACCTGGCCGGCGTCGCCGGTGAGGGACGTCGCGCCGTCGGGGCCGAACTTCGCGACGGCCGGGCGGTCGTCGTCGACGACGGCGTGACCGTGGGACCCGAGCAGGCGCAGCGAGCTCGTCGTCGGCGTCGTGCCCGGGGCGTAGGGCACCCGGCCGAGCGTCACCGTCGCGGTGACGCCGCGCTCGAGGAGGAGGCTCACCACGGCGCTGTCCTCCACCCCGTGCTCGGCGTGCAGCTCGGAGAACAGCGCACCGGTGAAGGCGTGCACCTCCACCGTCCGCAGCCCCGTGAGGTAGGTGACGGCGTCGGCGCAGTAGCAGAGGAAGTTGAGCATCTCCCCGCCCCCGGAGAGCGCAGGGTCGACGACGAGCTCGGGGCGCTCGACCGACGTGGCGAAGTGGGCCCCCGAGGCGAGGAGCTCCACGTCGAGGTGGCGGGGCAGACCGACGTGGCCCGCGTCCACCCAGGCGCGGGCGCGGCGCAGGGCCGGGGCGTGCGTCCGGTTGACGACGGCGCAGACCCTGCCTGTGCGCTCGGCGGCCTCGACGAGCGCGTCCGCGTCCGCGAGCGTCGTTGCGCCCGGCTTGTCGATGAGCACGTCGATGCCTGCGAACAGCGCAGCGAGGGCGAGTCGGGCGTGGCGGGCCGGGCTGCTGCACACGACGACGAGGTCGACCTTGGCGGGGTCGAGGACCTCGGCGACGGTCTCGGTGTAGCGCACCCCGGCGCGCTCGGCGGCGGCGCGCGAGTCCGCTCGCATCCACTCCGGCGCGTTGGGCTCCTCCGCGACGGCGACGAGCTCGACCCGCTCGTCCTGCCCGAGCATGCGCAGGTAGTCGGTGGCGTGGCGGACTGCCGACAGGACGGCGACTCGCAGGGCCATCAGAGGACCTCCTCGACGGGGGCGTTCGCGCCGACGACGGGGTCGGCCTCGATCTCGGTGACGTGGACGCGCCGTCCGGTGACGAGCGAGCGCTGGGCGGCGAGCGCGCCGGCGAGGGCCCCGCGCACCTGGTCGGGGCGTACGAGCGGGCGGGCCGTGCCCGTGACGACGTCGGCCCAGTGCTCGAGCTGGACGCGCAGCGCCCCCTCGAGTGACAGCGGGGCGGGCCGGGCGGCGTCGGAGGTCAGCCCCGGCTCGTCCTCGGTGGAGTGGCGCAGCGTCCCGCCCGTGCCGACGAGGACGACCCGGCGGAGCATGTCCCCGCGCCGGCGCAGGGCGTAGCACAGCTCGAGCGTCGCGAGCCCGCCGTCCGCGGTGCGCAGCTGCACCTGGAAGGAGTCGGGGGACTCCATGTCGGGGGAGAAGGTGCGCACGCCCCGTGCGAACACCTCCGCCGGCGCCGAGCCGAGCAGCCAGGTCGCGGCGTCGAGGATGTGGGTGCCGTTGTGCACCGGGTGGCCACCGGACAGCGCGGGGTCGAGCTGCCAGCTGCGCCACCCGCCGGGCCATGCGTGACCGGTGTACCAGCTGATGTGCAGCAGGCGAGGGGTACCCACCTCCCCGCTCTGGGCGGCGCGGGCCAGGCGGGCGACGGCCGGCTGGAATCGCACGGTCTGACCGACGAGGAGACTCGTGTGGCGGGTGGCCGCAGTCATCGCGTCGAGCTGGGCGAGGGACAGGGCGGCCGGCTGGTCGACGTGGACGTGCTTGCCGGCGTGACCCGCGACGATCGTCCACGGGGCGTGGCCGGGCGTGGCGTTCACGATGTCGACCGCCTGGACGGCAGGGTCGGTGACCGCGCCGTGGATGTCGGTCGTCGCGCGGGCGCCGACGAGCCGCGCGAGCTCCTCGGCGCGCGCGAGGTCGCTGCCGGCGACCCAGCGGACCCGCAGACGCGGGATCTGCTGCAGCGCCCGGAGGTGCTCGACGGCGGAGGTGCCCGTGCCGACGACGGCGACGGCAGCGGGCGTCACGGCGCGTCGCCTTCCGCGGTCCACCCGACGCTCCGCCGGGCGGCCCGGAGGGCGTGCAGGACCGGCGGTGCGTCGGGGAGGGCATGGTTCCGGGTCTCGGCCGTCGTCGGCCGGAGGGGCTCGCGACCGGGCCGGCCGAGGAGCAGTGCAGTGATCACCGTGGTGTGACCTTTCGCGGGCTGTGAGGGTCGGGTCGACGGCACCTCTGACATCGGACATGGCTGTCTCACAGAGGAGCTCATGCTGAGAACATCCTTCCGCAGGTCGTGCCGCACCGCTGGTGTGGCGGCCGCGATCCGTGACGCAGGCGTGCCGGCCCACGGCCGACAGGCCTCTGTACGCTCGGCGCGGGGTACCGCGGCCGGGCCGGCCGCGGCACCAGCACGGGCGGCCTCCTGCCCCCGTGGGCCGAGCGCCGGCAGCCATGCGCAGCAGAGAGGACCGCACGTGAGTGACGTCGTCGTCGGGGTCGACCTCGGAGGCACGAAGACCGCCGCCGCCCTCGTGAGCGCGGACGGGGCCGTCGGGCCCGTCCGCTCCGCCCCGACCCCCGCCCAGGCGGGCCCGCAGGCCGTGCTCGACACCGTCGCCGCCCTCGTCCGGGAGGTCGTCGCCGCAGGTGGCACGCTGACCGCGCCGGACGGCACGAGCAGGCAGGTGCCCGCCGGGGCCCGCATCGGCGGGGTGGGTGTGGGCACCGCCGGCGTCGTCGACACGACGAGCGGCACGATCCTGTCCGCGACCGACGCCATCCTCGGGTGGACCGGCACCGCCGTGCGCGCCGGTCTGCAGGAGCGGCTGGCCGACCTCCTCGCCGACGCGCCGGTCACGGTGGAGAACGACGTCGACGCGCACGCCGGCGGCGAGGTGTGGCTCGGGGCGGCTGCCGGGCTCGACAGCGTCCTCATGGTCGCCGTCGGCACGGGCGTGGGCGCCGGCCTCGTCCTGGACGGGCGTCCGCTGCGCGGGACCCGGCACGTCGCGGGGGAGATGGGCCACCTGCCCAGCCCGGACGCCGTGGGGATGCGCTGCGGCTGCGGACGCGACGGCCACCTCGAGGCGCTCGGCTCGGGTCCCGCCCTCCACCGCCACTACCTGCGCCTCGGCGGATCGCCCGACGTGCCCGACACCCGCGCCGTCTACGCCCGCGCCGTCGCCGGTGAGGAGCTCGCCCTGCGCGCCGTCACCGACTCCGCCCGGGCCGTGGGCCGGGCCGTGGCCGGCGTCGTCACGGTGCTCGACCCGGCCGCCGTCGTCGTCGGCGGTGGCATGTCCCAGGCGGGCCCGCTGTGGTGGGAGCCGATGGTCGCCACCGTGCGTGCCGAGCTCATCGAGCCGCTCGCCGACGTCCCCGTCCTGCCCTCCGCGCTCGGGCCGGTCGCCGCCGTGCTCGGCGCGGCCCGCACCGCGCTGCGCGCGTGACCACCCTCCGGAAGGAAACCCCCGTGTCACCGGTCCTCGAGCGCCTCCGCGGGCGCCTCATCGTGTCCTGTCAGGCCTACCCCGGAGAGCCGCTGCGCGTCCCGGAGATCATGGAGCGCATGGCGCTCGCCGCCGTCGAGGGCGGGGCCGCGGGCATCCGCGCCCAGGGGCTGGAGGACATCGCGCGGATCGTCGCCGCCACCGACGTGCCCGTCACCGGCCTGTGGAAGGACGGGGAGGACCCGGTCTTCATCACCCCGACCCTCGAGCACGCGATCGCCGTCGCGGACGCGGGCGCGCACATCGTCGCGCTCGACGGCACCCGCCGCCCCCGGCCCGACGGACGCACCCTCGCCCAGACGATCGCCGGTCTGCGCGAGCACGCCGACGTCCTCGTCATGGCCGACTGCGGCAGCCTCGAGGACGCCCTCGCCGCGGAGGACGCCGGGGCCGACGTCCTCGGCACGACGCTCGCCGGGTACACGGGGGAGCGGGCCAGGACCCAGGGGCCCGACGTCGAGCTCATCGACCAGATGGTGGCCCGGTGCTCGCGCCCGGTCGTCGTCGAGGGGCGCGTGCACACCCCGGCCCAGGCGGCCGACGCCATGGGGCGCGGGGCCTTCGCCGTCGTCGTCGGCACCGCGATCACCCACCCGACGACGATCACCCGGTGGTTCCACCAGGCCGTGACCGAGCGCTAGACCCTCGCGTACCGCGCGCGGCCGAAGGAGTAGACGCCGTAGGCGGCGATCCCCAGGCCGACCGCCGTGAGCAGCGCCGTGCCCAGCGGCAGCTCGAGGAGGGTGCGCAGGGCGCCGTCCATGCCCTGCGCCTCGTCGGGGTCGTTCGTGACCGCGGCGAGGACGAAGAGCGCCCCGACGATGCCGAGGGCCACCCCCTTGGCGACGTATCCGACCCGGCCGGCCACGACGACCGCCCGGCCGGGGTTCCCCTGGAGGTCCTCGCGGAACTTCTCCTTCCACCCCTTGACCACGTGGTAGCCGCCGACGACGAGGATGCCGACGCCGACGAGCCCCACCGCCACCTGCCCCAGCGGGTTCTCCATGACGCGGGCGGTGAGGCTGGTCGTCTGCTCCGACCCGCCCCCGCCCGAGCCCCCGGTGGCCACCTTGGCCGCCAGGCCGGTGAGGACGAGGTACGTCGCCGCCTTGCCGGCCGCCTTCACGCGGTCCTTCGTCCCGTCGGTCGTCATCGCGGTGGTCACCTGCCACAGCGTGAGGAGCCCGAAGCCGACGACGATCACCCACAGGAGGACGGCGCCGACCGAGGTCGAGGCGAGCTGCTCCAGCGCGCCGGACTGGTCGGCCGACTCCTGCCCGCCGGTGCCCCAGGCGAGGGTCACCGCGATCCAGCCGAGCACGAGGTGGAGGAGGCCACTTGCCGCGTAGCCCAGCCGAGCCCCCACGGTGAGCACGGGGTGGTCCTCCAGGCCGGCAGCGGCCCGGCGCGCATGACTTCCGGTGTCGACGTTCATGGTGCACAGGGTGGCAGCGGTGCGGCCCGTCCGCCCGGCGACTGCCGGAGGTCGCCCCCCGGCGCGCGCCGGGACTACCGTGTCCCTCGTCCCCCGGTCTAGGAGCACTGATGATCCGACTCGCTGTCCTCAACGCTGCGACGAGCCCTCACCGGCTCGGCAACGTCGTCACCGACTGGGTGGTCACCCGCTTCGGGTCGAACAAGGCCTTCGCCATCGACCGCATCGACCTGCGCGACGTCGGCCTGCCGCTCTTCGACGAGCCGGACCTCCCGCGGTACGGGCACCACCGCCACGAGCACACCCGCAGGTGGGCCGCGCGGATCGGGGCCGCCGACGCGTTCGTCATGGTGAGCCCGGAGTACAACCGTGGCTACTCCGCGCTGCTGAAGAACGCGCTGGACTACCTCGTCCACGAGTGGGCGTTCAAGCCGGTGGGCATCGTCAGCTACGGCTCGGGGATGTCCGGCGGCCTGGTGGGTGCCGAGGCGCTGCGGGGCGTCCTCGGGTCGCTGCAGATGTACCCGGTGCGCGAGATGGTCGTCGTCCCGTTCGTGACCGAGCAGAGCGTGCGGGAAGGCACCCTGAGCGCGAGCGAGGGGATGGTCGAGGGCATCGAGCTCATGATGGACGCCCTCGTGCGGATGGACGCCGCGATGCACCTGCTGCGCGCCCCGAACGAGGAGCTCGGGGGTCAACAGGGCTCCCAGAGCGGTCACGAGGGCGCGGACACGCGGTTGCGGCAGGGGCGCCCGGAGGCTCCGGACAGCTGGACGACGACGACCGCCCTGGAGCGGCCTCCGGGCTTCGTCTGAGGTCCGCGCGACCCCTCGCGCTCGTCCCGGACGCCTCGGCGGCGCCCGTGACCCGCGGAAAGGCAAGGCGAGAACCCGGCGCGTGGAGGCGACAACCTGCGGGGTTACGCCGTAATGTCGGCCCAGTCGCACCCAACAGGGTGTGTACGCCGACTGAGAGAGGGATTCCATGTCCGTCAACCGCACCGAGCTCGTCGCCGCTGTGGCCGAGCGCTCCTCGCTCACCAAGTCCCAGGCCGACGCTGCTCTGTCGGCCCTGCAGGACGTGCTTGTCGAGTCCGTCAGCAAGGGCGAGGCCGTCAAGATCACGGGCCTGCTGTCCGTCGAGCGTGTCGAGCGCGCCGCGCGCACCGGCCGCAACCCGCAGACCGGCGCCGAGATCCAGATCCCGGCCGGCTACGGCGTCAAGATCTCCGCGGGCAGCGCCCTGAAGAAGGCCGTCTCCAACAAGTGACGTCCTGACAGACGCACAGGCGGGCAGGACGTTCACGTCCTGCCCGCCTTGCCATGTCCGCACGTCCCACGGCCCGCAGGGTCAGTAGGCTGGTCGCGGGTGCGAGGCGCACCCGAACCGTGCGAAGGAGAGGTACCCGGTGGAGGTCGTCATCACGTCCGGTGCGCAGGAGAGCGCACAGTTCGCCGCGGACGCAATCGAGCAGCTGCTCAGCCGCAAGCCGGACGCCGTCCTCGGCCTGGCCACCGGCTCGACCCCGCTGCCCACCTACGACGAGCTCGTCCGCCGGCAGCAGGCGGGCCGGATCAGCTTCGCCCGCGCGCGCGGGTTCACCCTGGACGAGTACATCGGGCTGCCCGCCGACCACCCGCAGCGCTACCGCAACGTCATCGAGCAGGAGCTCGTCGGCCGGGTCGACTTCGCCCCCGGCGCGGTCACCGGTCCGGACGGTCTCGCCGAGGACCTGCCCGCGGCCGCCGCGGCCTACGAGCGCGCGATCGCCGAGGCCGGCGGGGTGGACCTGCAGATCCTCGGGATCGGTACCAACGGCCACATCGCCTTCAACGAGCCCGCCTCCTCCCTCGCCTCCCGCACCCGGGTGCAGCCGCTCGCGCCGCAGACCCGCAGCGACAACGCCCGCTTCTTCGACGGCGACGTCGAGGCCGTCCCGCGGCTGTGCTTCACCCAGGGGCTGGGCACGATCATGGAGGCCCGCCACCTCGTCCTCATCGCGACCGGTGAGGGCAAGGCCGCCGCGGTGCGCCAGCTCGTCGAGGGCCCGGTGAGCGCCATGTGGCCGGCGACGATCATGCAGCACCACCCGCACGCCACCGTGCTGCTCGACGAGGCCGCGGCCTCCCAGCTCGAGCACGTGGACTACTACCGGGAGACCTACGCGGCGAAGCCGGCGTGGCAGGGCCTGTAGCCACCGGCGGCTGTGCCGTAGGCCTCGCCGAACGTCGCGTGCCTCACGGGGACCTCGTCTGTGGCTCGTCCTAGACTGGTCCCCATGAGTTCCACCGAGCCCCCGAGCCAGCCGAGCGAGCCGTCGACGTCGTCGGGAACGAGCGTCCTCGAGCGCGAGGAGGTCCGCGAGCAGGAGCCCGGTGACAACGACCGCTACGCCCACTACGTGAAGAAGGACAAGATCATGTCCTCCGCGCTGTCCGGGCAGCCGGTCGTGGCGCTGTGCGGCAAGGTGTGGACCCCGGGCCGGGACCCCAAGAAGTACCCCGTGTGCCCCACGTGCAAGGAGATCTACGAGAGCCTCCAGGGCGACGCCGGCTCCTCGGGACGCGGCCGCTTCGGCGGCTTCGGACGCGGCGGCCGCGGCTCCGGCGGAAGCGGAGAGTGAGCGCCGGCCACCAGCGCCGGCCGGCCCCGACCACCTCGCAGGCAGTTCCTGCAGGTGTGTCGACCGCTGCCGCGGAGCACCTCTCGCCCGCCTACCCTGCGCGGGCTGCGTGGGGGACCGCCTCGCGGCTGCGTGCCTGGCAGGCCGAGGCACTGCAGACCTACCTCGACGAGGACCCCCGCGACTTCCTCGCCGTCGCGACCCCCGGGGCCGGAAAGACGACCTTCGCCCTGCGGGTGGCCACCGAGCTGCTCTCCCGGCGCGAGGTCACCGCGGTCACCGTCGTCGCGCCCACCGAGCACCTCAAGGGCCAGTGGGCGGAGGCGGCGGCCCGCGTCGGCATCCAGCTCGACCCGGCCTTCCGCAACGCCCAGGAGCGTCACGGCGCGTCCTTCGACGGCGTTGCGCTCACCTACGCGCAAGTCGCCGCCAACCCCGACCTGCACCGCCGCCGCACGACCGCCGAGCAGACGCTCGTCATCCTCGACGAGGTGCACCACGGCGGGGACGCGCTGAGCTGGGGCGACGGCATCCGCCTCGCCTTCGAGCCGGCCCGCCGGCGTCTGGCGCTCACCGGCACCCCGTTCCGCTCGGACACCGCGGCCATCCCGTTCGTCACCTACGAGCGCGACGCCGACGGCGTGCGCCGCTCGCGGGCGGACTACTCCTACGGCTACGCCGACGCCCTGCGCGACGGCGTCGTGCGCCCGGTGATCTTCCTGTCCTACTCCGGCCAGATGCGCTGGCGTACCCGGGCGGGGGACGAGGTGAGCGCGAGCCTGGGCGAGCCGCTCACCAAGGACCTCATCGGCCAGGCCTGGCGCACGGCCCTGGACCCGTCCGGCGACTGGATCCCCGCGGTCCTCGCCGCCGCCGACCGCCGCCTCACCGAGGTGCGCCGCGGCGTGCCCGACGCCGGCGGCCTCGTCATCGCCACCGACCAGACCAAGGCCCGCGCCTACGCCAAGGTGCTCCACGAGGTCACCGGCGAGATGCCCGTCGTCGTCCTGTCCGACGACGACGGCGCCTCCGCCCGCATCGACGAGTTCTCGGCCGGCGACCAGCGCTGGATGATCGCCGTGCGCATGGTGTCCGAGGGCGTGGACGTGCCCCGTCTCGCCGTCGGTGTCTACGCCACCTCCAGCGCCACGCCGCTGTTCTTCGCGCAGGCGATCGGCCGCTTCGTGCGCGCCCGGCGCCGCGGGGAGACGGCCTCGGTGTTCCTGCCGAGCGTGCCGGTCCTGCTCGAGCTCGCCGCGCAGCTGGAGGTGGAGCGCGACCACGCGCTGGACCGCGTGCTCACCTCGGAGGAGAAGGGGGACTACTTCACCCCGGAGGACGCGCTCGTCGCGGCCGCCAACCGGGAGGAGAAGGCGAGCGACGACCTCATGCTCCCGGGGTTCGAGGCCCTGGACGCCCAGGCGTCCTTCGACCGCGTCCTGTTCGACGGCGGCGAGTTCGGCACCGGTGCGGAGGTCGGCTCGATCGAGGAGGAGGAGTACCTCGGTCTGCCGGGCCTGCTCGAGCCCGAGCAGGTCCACACCCTCCTGCGTCAGCGTCAGGCCGAGCAGGTCAAGCAGCAGAAGCGCCAGGCGGCCGCCCGGGTGCAGCGTGAGGACAACGCCGGAATCTCCGACCACAAGCGTCGTGCGGCGCTGCGCAAGGAGCTGTCGGGCCTGGTGTCGGCGTGGTCGCGGCGCAGCAACAAGCCGCACGCCGTCATCCACACCGAGCTGCGCGAACGCTGCGGAGGCCCGGAGGTGCCCCTCGCGAGCATCGAGGAGATCGAGGCCCGCATCGCCCAGCTGCGCAACTGGTTCGTCGGCCGCAAGTAGCCCTCCCGGCCCGGTCCCGGCGACCGGTCAGGTGAGGTCCCACAGCAGGCGGTAGTAGGCGATGCGCTCCTCGTCGGGGGCCGTGCCGTACGCGGCGTAGACCTCGCGGGCGTACCCCGGGCCGAAGTTCCACTCCGTGCTCCACGCGGCCACCGCGAGGTCGGCCCACGGGTCGGCGACCCCGAGCGAGCCGAGGTCGACCACGCCCACGACGGAGCCGTCCGCGGCGAGCAGCGTGTTCGGGACGCACGGGTCGCCGTGGCACACGACCGTGCGGACCGGGGCGGGCGGCTGCGCGAGCAGCGCGAGCGCGTCCTCCGGGGACAGGTGGCGGTGCTCGGGGAACCACGCCTCCGGGCCGTGGCCCGCGGCGAGCCGCTGCCCCGCCCTGGAGACCCGGTCCTCCACCGCCCACCTGAACGGGCAGTGGGCCACCGGCAGTGCGGCGTGGAGCCGTGCCAGCCCCTCACCGAGGGCGCGGGCCGCGGTGCGCGGGTCGTGCGTCCAGCGGACGGCGGACTCACCGGGGAGGGCCGCGGTGACGAGCCAGGTGCCGTCGTCGTCCCTCCCGCTCTCCAGCACGCGCGGCACGGCCGCGAACGGTGCGGCCCACCGCAGGCGCTCGGCCTCGGCGGCGAGGTCCAGGCCCTGCGTGCCGCGGGCGACCCACTTGACGAACCGCCCGGCGCCGAGCCGGAACGTCAGGCCGCCGAGCTCGTTGCGCCACACCGGGACCACCTGCTCGCCCCCCGCGAGGTCGACGACGGCGCGCGGGACGCGCACGTCCCCACCCGGCGGCCCGGCCAGCCCAGGGGGCCCGCCGGGGGAGACGTCCGCCGCACGGTTCGACATGACCGCATTCTGGCGGGTCCGACCTCGGGCGGGCGAGGTACCGCGGGCACGGGGCCGCTAGGTTGGTCGCCATGTCACGCGCGACCACCGCACTGCTCACCGACCGCTACGAGCTGACGATGCTCGAGGCCTCCCTCCAGTCCGGTGCCGCGCACCGGCGTAGCGTCTTCGAGGTCTTCGCCCGCCGGCTCTCCGGCGGGCGCAGGTACGGCGTCGTCGCGGGCACCGGCCGGGTCCTCGACGCCATCGCCTCCTTCACCTTCTCCGGCGCGGAGATCGACTGGCTGCGCGAGATGGGCGTCGTCAGCGGCGAGACCCTCGACTACCTCGCCGGCTACCGCTTCTCCGGGGACGTCCTCGGCTACGGCGAGGGGGAGTGCTTCTTCCCCGGGTCCCCGATCCTCACCGTGCGCGGCACCTTCGCCGAGGCAGTCCTGCTCGAGACGGTCGTGCTCTCGGTGCTCAACCACGACTCCGCCGTCGCGGCTGCGGCCTCGCGGATGACCACCGCCGCCCACGGCCGGCCCTGCCTGGAGATGGGGGCTCGCCGCACCCACGAGGAGGCCGCCGTCGCGGCTGCGCGCGCCGCCGTCGTCGGGGGGTTCGCCGGCACGAGCGTCCTCGAGGCGGGCCGCACCTACGGCATCCCGACGATCGGGACCGCCGCACACTCCTTCACCCTCGTCCACGACGACGAGGAGGCCGCCTTCGACGCCCAGGTGCGGGCGATGGGGCCGGGCACGACGCTGCTCGTCGACACCTACGACGTCGAGCGCGGTGTCGAGCGCGCGGTGGCCGCCGCCCGTCGCCACGGCGGGGAGCTCGGCGCGGTGCGCCTCGACTCCGGTGACCTCGTCGCCCAGGCGTTCACCGTGCGCCGCCAGCTCGACGAGCTCGGCGCGACGACGACGCGCATCACCGTGACCTCCGACCTCGACGAGTACGCCATCGCCGCCCTCGGCGCCGCGCCGGTGGACGCCTACGGGGTGGGCACCAAGCTCGTCACCGGCTCCGGGCTGCCGACCGCCGAGCTCGTCTACAAGCTCGTCGAGCGCGAGGGCGCCGACGGACGGATGGTCGACGTCGCCAAGGCCTCGGCCTCCAAGGCGACCGTCGGCGGCTTCAAGGTCGCCGGGCGCGTCTTCTCCAACGGCGTGGCCCAGGAGGAGCTCGTCGTCGGGTGCGAGGACGAGGCCACCGGGGTGCGGGTGCTGGAGGAGCACGGGGCGCGCGGGCTGCAGCTCCCGCTCGTGCGACAGGGCGTCATCGCCGACGAGCACCGTGGACCGGGTGCCGTCGCGGCCGCCGCCGAGCGGCACGTCGCCTCGCGGGCCGCGCTGCCCTACGAGGGCTGGCGGCTGAGCGAGGGTGAACCGGCGATCCCGACCCGCCACGTCATCGCCTGAGGCCCCGAAAGTTCCAGGTCAGGCGCGAGTTTGCGGTTCAGCGTGCCCTGGTGAACAAGTTCTGCAACGCTTGACGCCAACAGGCCGGCGCCGAGTGGCGCCGGGAACGAAGGGAGTCCTCGTATGTCTTTGTGGCTGATTCTGATCATCCTCGGTGTCGTCATGCTCATCATCGGTGTCGCGGTCGAGGCGGCCCAGATCCTCATCTGGATCGGTGTGGCGATTCTCGTGATCTCCGTGATCATGTCCCTCGTGGGACGAGGCAAGAAGACCAGGGTTTGACCCGCGCCACACCACACGCGTGAGGACCTCGACGGGGCCCGGCAGGAACGTTCCTGCCGGGCCCCGTCGTCCTGCCGGGCGCGGGCGGGGCGTCGGGCGGAGTGCATAGGGTGGGGCGCATGGTGGCAGCGACGACGCCCGGACCCGTCACGGTGCCCGGGCAGACCGAGGAGCACGAGCAGGCGCTCGACCCCGCACGACCCTGGCGCACCGTGGTCTGGAACGACCCGGTCAACCTCATGAGCTACGTGACCTACGTGTTCCGCACGTACTTCGGCTACCCCGAGCCCCGCGCCCGCGAGCTCATGCTCCAGGTCCACCACGACGGGCGCGCCGTCGTCGCCGAGGGCGCCCGGGAGAAGATGGAGGTCCACGTGCAGGCGATGCACTCCTACGGGCTGTGGGCCACCCTCGAGCCCGAGGGGGGCGCCTGAGATGCGCGCGTTCCTCGCCGTCCCCGGCGGGTGGGCCTGCGAGCTCGAGCCCGCCGAGCTGCGGATCATCAGCCGCATCGTCGCCGACACCGCCGAGCTCCTCGGCTCGCACATCGAGGAGGAGGACGACGCCGAGCACGCCTCCGAGGAGGACGCCGTCCTCGCCGCCCTCGACTGGGACCCTGCCGCCGGACAGCCGCCCCGCGACCCCGCGCTCGCGCGGCTGCTGCCCCCGGCGAGCCGGGAGGACGAGCAGCTCGCCGCGGAGCTGCGCAGGCTCACCGAGAGCTCGCTGCGGGCGACGAAGGTCGACCACCTGCGGGTGGTCCACGCCGGCCTGCGGACGAGCTCCGGCGTCGTCGTCGTGCGCGCCGGGCAGGAGCGGGCCTGGCTCTCCGCCCTCACCGACCTGCGCCTCGTCCTCGCCGCACGCCTGGGCATCGAGACCGACGAGGACGCCGAGCGCGTCTACGACCGTGCAGGCACCGAGGCGCCCACCACGCCGCGTGACGAGCTCGACGCCGCCCTCACGAGCCTGTACGCCGCCCTCACCTGGTGGCAGGAGTCACTGCTCGAGGCCATGTCGGGCGGGCCCCGATGAGGTTAACGTCAGAAGCGTGAACGACGCGCCGATCGGTGTCTTCGACTCAGGGGTGGGGGGCCTGACCGTTGCGCGCGCCATCCTGGACCAGCTGCCCCACGAGTCGATCCTCTACATCGGGGACACCGCACACACGCCCTACGGGCCCAAGCCCATCGCCGAGGTCCGCGCGCTGGCCATCGACGTCATGGACCGGCTCGTCCACTCCGGGGTCAAGGCCCTGGTCATCGCCTGCAACTCCGCCTCCGCCGCCGTCCTGCGCGACGCCCGTGAGCGCTACACCGTCGGGGCCGGGGTGCCGGTCGTCGAGGTGATCCAGCCGGCCGTGCGCCGCGCGGTGGCTGCCACCCGCTCCGGGAACGTCGGCGTCATCGGCACCCGGGCGACGATCAGCTCCGGCGCCTACCGCGACGCCTTCGCCGCCGCGCCCCACCTCGAGCTCACCATGTCCGCAGCCCCCCGCTTCGTCGAGTTCGTCGAGCGGGGCGTCACCTCCGGCCCCGAGGTGCTCGCCGCCGCCCGGGAGTACCTCGAGCCCGTCCGCGCCGCAGGCGTGGACACCCTGGTGCTCGGCTGCACCCACTACCCGCTGCTCACCGGCGTCATCTCCTACGTCATGGGCGAGGAGGTCACTCTCGTGTCGAGCGCGGAGGAGACGGCCAAGGACACCTACCGGATGCTGGTCGCGCACGACCTCGAGCGTGACATCGCGGCCCCGCCGCCGCAGCACCGCTTCCTCGCCACCGGCGACGGCGAGAGCTTCACCCGGCTCGCCCACCGCTTCCTCGGCCCGGAGGTCGGCCGGGTGGACCGCGACACCGAGCTGGAGGTCACCGCGTGAGGCTGACGATCGTGGGCTGCGCCGGCTCGATGTCCAGCCCGGACTCCGCCTCCTCGTGCTACCTCGTGCAGGCCGACGGCCCCGACGGCGCCGGTGGCACGCGCACGTGGAGCATCCTCCTCGACCTCGGGTCCGGCGCCTTCGGCTCGCTCCTGCGCCACCTCGACCCCGCCGAGCTCGATGCCGTCGTGCTCAGCCACCTGCACGCCGACCACGTCGTGGACATCACCGGCCTGGACGTCTACCGGCGCTACAACCCGGCCGGGGCCCTCGGCCCGGTGCTGGTGCTCGGCCCGCCCGGCACCGACGCCCGCGTCGCCGGCCTGACGATGGAGGAGGACCTCTCCGCCCTCGACTCCGCCTTCACCTTCGCCGAGCACGTGCCCGGCCAGGTCGCGGAGGTCGGGCCGCTGCGGGTCGAGGCCTTCCCGGTCGAGCACCCGGTGCCCGCGTTCGCGCTGCGGGTCACCGGGCCGTCGCAGGACGGCACCCGCGACGTCGTGCTCACCTACTCCGGCGACACGGACGCCTGCGACGCGCTCGTGGAGGCTGCGCGCGACGCGGACCTGTTCCTCTGCGAGTCCGCCTTCCAGGAGGACCGGGACACCGTGCGGGGCATCCACCTCACCGGCCTGCGGGCGGGCACGATCGCCACCGCCGCCGGTGCCCGACGTGTCGTGCTCACCCACCTGCCGCCGTGGAACGACCCCGCGGTCGTGCACGCCGAGGCCACCGCCACCTACGCCGGCCCCCTCGAGCTCGCCACCCCGAACGCCACCTGGTCCCTCTGACCCCCTCTCTCCCCCCGCGAGAGCCGACTTCCGCGCGAGAGCGGAGTTCCGCGCGAGAGCGGAGTTCCGCGCGAGAGCCGACTTCCGCTGCTGGTCCGGGCGTCAGTAGCCGGTCGACGGTGTTCGATGGGCGCGTGAGACGCGTCCTGGTCCTCGGCGGCACCGCCTGGCTCGGCCGGGAGGTCGCTCGCGTCGCCCTCGCCGCGGGAGCCGAGGTCGTCTGTCTGGCACGCGGCGTGTCGGGCACCGTCCCCGACGGCGCGCGACTCGTCGTCGCGGACCGCACCCGACCGGGCGCGTACGCGGACCTCGACGGCGAGTGGGACGACGTCGTCGAGCTCGCCTACGAGCCGGAGCCGGTCGAGTCGGCGCTCGCCGCCCTCGCCGGCCGGGCGCGCCACTGGACGCTCGTCTCGAGCGTCTCCGTCTACCGCGACAACGACGCGCCGGGCGCGGACGAGGGCGCCGCCGTCGTCGACCCGGTCGACCTCACGGACTACGCCCAGGCCAAGGTGGCCGCCGAGCGCGCCACCGCCGCTGCCCTCGGGGAGCGGCTCCACGTCGTGCGCCCCGGCCTCATCGTCGGCCCGGGCGACCCCAGCGACCGCTTCGGCTACTGGCCCGCGCGCCTGCTGCGCGGTGGCCAGGTGCTCACCCCGACCCTGGCGGGACGGCACGTCCAGGTCATCGACGTCGCCGATCTCGCGGCGTGGATCGTCACGGCCGGGCTGCGCGGCGTGGGCGGCGTCGTCGACGCCGTCGGCCACAGCCACCCGCTCACCGACGTGCTCGCCGAGATCGCCGCGGCCGCCGGCGTCGACGGCGTCCGCGTCCCTGCCGAGGACGAGTGGCTCCTCGCCCGCGGCGTCCGTCACTGGGCCGGCCCACGGTCACTGCCGCTGTGGCTGCCGCCGGACATGGGCGGGATGATGCAGCGCAGCAATGCCGCCTACCTCGCCGCCGGCGGCAGCGTCCGTCCGCTCGCGGACACCATCGCGCGCGTGCTCGACGACGAACGCGAGCGGGGCCTCGACCGCCGGCGCCGCTCCGGGCTGACGGCGGAGGAGGAACACAGCCTGCTGGCGGATCTCGCCACGCCCTGACCGTGCGGAAGTCGACTGTCACGCGGAAGTCGGCTGTCGTTCGGAAGTCGGCTGTCGCGGGGGAGGGGCGCGACGCGCCGTGGACAGGGGATGGACGTGACGGCGGCCGGGGGTGGCGGGTCGTTAACCTGACCCCATGATTCAAAGCTCTTCCCCGGACGAAGCACGCAGCAGCGCCCGACTCGACATGCCCGAGGCGCTGCGCGCGGACGTGCGCCTGCTCGGCGCCCTCCTCGGTCGCGTGCTGCGCGAGGACGGCGGGGAGGATCTCCTCTCCGACGTCGAGCGGTTGCGCGAGCTGGCGATCGGCGCCGTCGTCGACACCGACGGCGACGGCCTGCTGGCCGAGGCGCAGGCCCTCATCGACTCCTTCACCGTGGAGCGCGCCGAGCAGGTGGCCCGCGCGTTCACCTGCTACTTCCACCTCGTCAACCTCGCCGAGGAGTACCACCGGGTGCGCGCGCTGCGCGGCCGCGAGGAGGCTCAGCCGCGGTCCGACGCGCTCGCCGGCGCCTACGCCCAGCTCGCCGCCGAGACCTCCGAGGAGGAGGCCGCCCGCCGGCTGCGCGAGCTGGAGTTCCACCCCGTCCTCACCGCGCACCCCACCGAGGCCCGCCGCCGCGCCGTCTCCGGCTCCATCCGCCGGATCTCCGACCTCGTCGCCGAGGCGGACGACCCGCGCCTGGGCGCCAACGCCCGCCAGCGCATCGAGCGCCGGCTGCTCGCGGAGATCGACACGATGTGGCGCACGGCCCACCTGCGCGAGTCCAAGCCCTCGCCGGTCGACGAGGTCTTCACCGCGATGTCGGTCTTCGAGCAGACCCTCTTCGAGGTGCTCCCTCAGGTCTACCGCCAGACCGACGACTGGCTCCTCGGCGACGAGCGCGGCTACGCCGCCCCGCGCGCCACGCCCTTCGTCCGGCTCGGCAGCTGGATCGGTGCCGACCGCGACGGCAACCCCAACGTCACCGCCAAGGTCACCCGGCAGGCGGCGGCCATCGCGGCCGAGCACGTCCTCACCGCCCTCGAGCGGGAGACCGCCCGGATCGGGCTGGCGATGACGCTCGACGAGGCAGGCACCCCGCCGTCCGAGGAGCTCCGCGCGCTGTGGAACTCCCAGCGCCAGCTCTCCGAGGAGGTCACCGCCCAGGTCGCGGCCCGCTCCCCGCGTGAGCCGCACCGCCGGGTCATGCTCGTCGCGGCCGCGCGCCTCGCCGCCACCCGCGAGCGGGACGCCGACCTCGCCTACACCGGCCCGGAGGAGTACCTCTCGGACCTGCGCGTCGTCCAGGACTCCCTGCGCCGGGCCGGTGCCTTCCGCAAGGCCCACGGGGACCTGCAGAACCTCATCTGGCAGGCCGAGTCCTTCGGGTTCCACCTCACCGAGCTCGAGGTCCGCCAGCACTCCAAGGTGCACGCGCAGACGCTCGCGTGGCTCGAGGACCCGACGTCGGTGCCCGAGCCGGCCGTCGACCCCGAGGAGGTCCTCGAGACCTTCCGGTCGATCGCCGCGATCCAGCGCCGGCACGGGATCGACGCCTGCCGCCGGTACACGGTCTCCTTCACCCGCAGCAGCGAGGACCTCGCCGCCGTGTACCGCCTCGCCGAGCACGCGCTCGGCTCGCCGGAGGCCGCGCCGGTGCTCGACGTCGTGCCCCTGTTCGAGACCTTCGACGACCTCCAGGCCGCGCCGCGGATCCTGGAGGAGATGCTCGAGCTGCCGCAGGTGCAGGCGCGCCTCGCGCAGACCGGACGCCGCATCGAGGTCATGCTCGGCTACTCCGACTCCGCCAAGGATGTCGGGCCGGTGTCGGCGAACCTCGCGCTGTACGTCGCGCAGGAGGAGATCGCGGCCTGGGCGCAGCGCAACGACATCCACCTCACGCTCTTCCACGGCAAGGGCGGCGCCCTCGGCCGTGGCGGTGGCCCCGCGAACCGGGCGATCCTCGCGCAGCCGCCGCACTCGGTGGACGGCCGGTTCAAGCTCACCGAGCAGGGCGAGGTCATCACCGCCCGCTACGGCGACCGCGCGATCGCGGCCCGGCACATCGACCAGGTCGCCGCGGCCACCCTGCTCGCCGGCGCCCCGTCGACGGAGAAGCGCAACGCCGCGGCCGCCGAGCGTTTCGCCGGCCTCGCCGCGACGATGGACGAGGTCTCCCGCGCCCGCTTCTACGAGCTCATCCACGCCGAGGGCTTCGCCCCCTGGTTCGCCCAGGTGACCCCGCAGGAGGAGGTCGGCATGCTGCCGCTGGGCTCGCGTCCCGCGCGTCGCGGCCTGTCGGTGGAGTCCCTCGAGGACCTGCGCGCCATCCCGTGGGTGTTCGCGTGGACCCAGGCGCGGATCAACCTCACCGGCTGGTTCGGCCTCGGCTCCGCCCTCGAGGCGGTCGGGGACCTCGAGGCGCTGCAGACCGCCTACCGCGAGTGGCCGCTGTTCAACACGCTCATCGACAACGTCGAGATGTCGCTGGCGAAGACCGACCGACGGATCGCGCGCCAGTACCTCGCGCTGTCGGACCGGGAGGACCTCTCCCAGCTCGTCCTGGACGAGCTCGACCTCACCACCGACTGGGTGCTGCGCATCACCGGCCACTCCTACCCCCTCGAGGGGCGCCGGGTGCTCGGCCGGGCGGTCCAGCTGCGCAACCCCTACGTCGACGCGCTGTCGCTGCTGCAGCTGCGGGCGCTGCGTGCGCTGCGTACCGACGCCGACGTGCGGCCCGACGCGGAGCTCGCCGAGATCCGGCGCCTGCTCCTCCTCACCGTCAACGGCATCGCCGCGGGCCTGCAGAACACCGGCTGACGCCTCACGGTCCGGGCATGGGCGGGGTCGTCCCTCCGGGGGCGGCCCCGCTCTCGCGTCCGGGCGCGCGTCGAACCTGCCACCAAGTCGGCGACACGCGGGCGACACGCTGTGCCGGGCGCCCCGGGAAGGGCTTGCCACGGCACTTCGTGGCAGGTTCCGTGCGGCACCGGGCCGGCCTCGCGTCACGGGAGCGGGTGCACGGCCTCCAGCAGCGCCCGGGTGACCGGTGCCTGCGGCGCGGCCCACACGTCCTCGACCGGACCCTGCTCGACGATCCGCCCGCCCTGCATGACGGCGACGCTCCGGCACACCCTCCGCACGACGGCGAGGTCGTGGGAGATGAGGACGAGCGCGGTGCCGGTGCGCTCCTGGAGGTCGACGAGCAGGTCGAGGATCGCGGCCTGCACAGTGACGTCGAGGGCGGAGACCGGCTCGTCGAGCACGAGGACGGCGGGGTCGGCGGCCAGGGCACGCGCGATCGCCAGCCGCTGCCGCTGCCCGCCGGACATCGCGCGCGGCCGGCGGTGGAGCACCGCCTGCGGCAGCCGGACGAGCTCGAGGAGCTCGGCGGGGGAGCGGTCGCTCCCTGCGGCGCGCACGGCCGCGGTGAGCACCTTGCCCGCCGTCCAGCGCGGGTCGAAGGAGGCGAGTGGGTCCTGCGGGACGAGCCGCACGAGGTGTCGCCGCGGCCGTCGGCGGCGCTCGGGGAGACCGCTCCACGGCTCGCCGAGCAGCTCCACCTGCCCCGCGTCCGGTTCCTCGGCAGCGACGAGCATGCGCGCGAGGGTCGACTTCCCGCTGCCCGACTCCCCGACGACCCCGAGCGCCTCGCCGCGCCGCACGAGGAGGTCGACGTCGTCCAGGGCGTCCACGGCGCCACCGCCGGGCAGCCGGTAGCGCCGGGTCAGCCCGCCGGCGCGCAGCACCTCCTGCCCGCCGGGGGGAGTCGTCCCCGGCCGCGACCCGCGCGGCACCGCGGCCAGCAGGGCGCGGGTGACGTCGTGGGACGGGCGGCGCAGGACCTCGTCCACCGGTCCGGACTCCACCACCCGGCCCGCGTCGAGCACGACGACGTCGTCGGCCAGCCGCGCCACCGCGCCGAGGTCGTGGGTGACGAGGAGGACGGCGGTCCCGGCGTCGCGGAGCTCGGCGAGGAGGTCGAGGACGCCGCTCGCGACGGTGGCGTCCAGCGCCGTCGTCGGCTCGTCGGCGACGAGCAGGGCCGGGTCGGAGACGATCGCGGAGGCGATGAGGGCGCGCTGGCGCATCCCGCCGGACATCTCCCCGGAGCGCTGGGCGGCGCGGGTGGCGGGCTCGTCGAGGCCGGCGCGGACGAGGGCATCGAGCACCCGGCGGCGTCGCTCCGGGGCGGACACCCCCTGCAGGCGCAGCGACTCCCCGACCTCGGCGCCGACGGTGCGCAGCGGGTCGAGGGACTGGAGCGCGTCCTGGAGGACGAAGCCGACGTCCTGCCCGCGCAGGCGCCGCCACTGGCGCTCCCCGGCCGCGGTGAGGTCCTGCCCGGCGACGTGCAGCCGCGTCGCCGACACCCGTGCGGGCGCCCCGCCCTCCCCAGCGAGGCCGACGAGGCTGCGCGCGAGCACCGACTTGCCGGCGCCGGACTCGCCGACGACGGCGAGACAGCGCCCCGCCTCCAGGCGCAGGTCCACCCCGCGCAGCACCTGGCCCACGCCGGGGAAGGCGACGGTGAGCCCGGCGACGTCGAGGACGGGGCTCATGCCGGCGCCACCGCGCTCAGTCGCCGACCGAGGAGGGTGAGGGCCGCGGCGGTCACGGTGATCGCGAGACCCGGGGCCACGGTGAGCCACCAGGAGGTCGTGATGTGCAGGCGGCCGGCGTTGAGCATCGCCCCCCACTCCGGTGAGGGCGGCAGCGCCCCGAGCCCGAGGTAGCTGAGCGCCGACACCCACACGATCGCCTGCCCGACGCCGAGCGTGGCGAGCGCGACGAGCGGCCACACGGTGTTCGGCAGGACGTGGCGGACGAACGCGCGCGGCGCCCCGACGCCCTCGAGCCGCGCCGCCCCCACGTACGGGCTGCGCGCGACGGACTGCGCCCGGGCGCGCAGGATCCGGGCGTACCCCGGGGCGGTCGCGGCGCCGACGGCGAGCACGGAGGGTCCCACGCCCGCGCCCAGCACGGCGACGAGCAGGAGCGCGAGGACGAGGCTGGGCAGCGCGAAGAGCACCTCGATGACCCGGCTGAGCAGTCCGTCGAGCCAGCGCGGGCCGAGCGCGGCACCGAACCCGAGGACGACGCCGAGGGCGAGGCCGATCGCCGTCGCCGCGGCTCCCACGCCGAGCGACTGACCCGCGCCGTGGACCACGCGCGTCCACACGTCCCGACCCGAGGCGTCGGTGCCGAGCAGCCCGCCCTCGCCGGGTGGCAGGTAGGCCCGCGCGGGCGCGACGGCGGTGGGGTCGCCGGGGGCGAGGAGGTCGGGCCACACCGCCGCGAGGAGGACGAGGAGGACGACGGCGCCGCTCACCAGCCCGCCGGGCCCGAGTGAGCGCACGAGGCGGGTGGCGCCGAGCCGTTCGGCGGCCTCGCGCAGCGGCGTGACGGCGCGGATGCTCACGAGACCACCTCGCCGTGCGGCGCCGTCCGGACGGCCTCGAGCCGGCCGCGCAGCCGCGGGTCGACGAGCCGCTCGAGCACGTCGGCGACCGACATGACGACGACGTAGCCCAGCGCGATGACGAGGACGACGCCGATGACGAGCGGGACGTCGCGGGAGTGGGTGGCGTCGATGAGCAGGCGCCCGAGGCCCGGGCGCCCGAACAGCGTCTCGACGACGACGGCGCCGGAGAGCAGCGAGCCGAAGGCCCAGCCGGACAGCGCGATCGCCGGGAGGGCGGCGTGGCGCAGCGAGTGGCGCCACAGCACCGAGCCCTCCCCGGCGCCGCGGGTGCGCGCCGTCGTCGCGAAGGGCGCGGTGTGCGCCTCCTCCAGCCCGTCGCGCATGACCTGGCCGAGGAACCCGGCGACGGGGACGGCGAGGGTGAGCGCGGGCAGCAGGAGGGAGCGCAGGGAGCTGTCGCTGCTCGTCGCCGGCAGCCAGCCCAGCCCGCCGGCGACGACGGCGATGAGCATCGCGCCGAGCCAGAAGTGCGGGGTCACCGAGGCGACGACCTCCGCGCCGCGCAGCACGCCGACGGCCCGCCGGGCCACCGGGCCGCGGGCCCGCACGGCGGCGGTGGCCACGACGAGGGCGATGACCCAGGCGAGGAGCAGGCCGAGGGCGGCGAGGGCGAGCGTGCCGCCGAGCTGGTCCCCGATGAGCTCGGAGACGGGCCGGCGCCGGGCGTAGGAGTCACCGAGCCGGAACGTCACCGTCCGGGCGAGCTGGAGCAGGTACTGGACGAGGAGCGGCTGGTCGAGCGCGTACTCCGCGCGCACCTGCGCCACCGCCTCCTCGCTCGCCTGCGAGCCCGGCCCGCCGAGGATCGCCTCGGAGGGGTCGCCGCCCGCCGCGCGCAGCGCGAAGAACACGACGGTGGCGACCACCCAGGCGACCAGCGCGGCCGCCGCGAGCCGGCCCAGCAGCCAGCGCAGCACGCTCATCGGCCGGTCCTCAGGAGGTGAGCCGTGCGCCCACGAAGGTGGGCGTGGAGACCGTGCCGAGGGTGGTGACGCCCTCGACGCCGCGGGTGAGGAAGTGGTTCTGCTGGTCGTACAGCGGCAGGATGTAGTAGCCCTCGAGGACGCGGCGCTGGACCTCGGTGTAGAGCTCGGCGCGCTCGTCCGGGTCGGTGATCCGCGCCGCCTCGTCGAGCAGGGCGTCGAGCTCGGGGTCGGTGACCTGGGAGAGGTTGGCGAAGTAGCCGCTCGGGGCGGGGACGGTGCCGTCGGAGTGGTAGAGGATCCGCAGCACGTCGGGGCCGACCTTCGTGTACGGCGCGCTCACGGCGTCGTAGTCGTTCTCCCCGCCGCCCTCGGGCGCGGCGAGGGCGCCGTACCAGGCCGACAGGTCGAGCGGGGTGATGACGACGTCGAAACCGACGGCGCGGGTGTTGGCCTGGATCTGCTCGAAGAGGGCCTGCTCGGCGGCCACGGACTGGTTGGTGCTCACCGGGAGGCGGACGGTGAGGCGCTCGCCGTCGCGGACCCGGTAGCCCTCGTCGTCGACCTCGTCCCAGCCGGCCTCGTCGAGCAGCCGCTCGGCCTGCGCGACGTCGGTGACGAACAGCGAGGGGTCGGAGTAGGCCATCGGCTCCACGCTCGACAGCGGGGAGTGGGAGCGGGTCGCGACGCCCTGGTAGAGCGCCTCGATGCCCGGGTCGACGTCGGCGGAGAGGACGAACGCCTGCCGGACGCGGACGTCGTCGAACGGCGCCTGGGAGGAGTTGAGCTCGATCCGGTTGACCGACCCGGGACGCGGGGCGTCGATGTGGGTGATGCCGGCGGCCTCCGCGGTGACGACCGCCTCGGGCTCGGGGTTGTCGATGACGTGCACCTCGCCGGACTGCAACGCCGCCCAGCGGGTGGCGGGGTCGGGCAGGAAGCGCCACTCGATGCGCTCGAGGTGGGCGGGACCGTCGTGGTCGGCCTCAGGACCGTGGGAGGCGTAGTCCTCGTTGCGCTCGAGCAGGACGTGCTGCTGGGGCACCCACTCGGTGACGACGAACGGGCCGGTCCCGATCGGGGCGGCGCAGTTCTCGTCGGTGCCGCGGGCGATGCCCGCGGGCGACTGGATCGCGGTCCACTGGGTGCTCAGCGACTCCAGGAGCGCGGAGTCCGGCTCGGACAGGTGGAAGCGCACGTGGCCGGCGTCCACCGGCTCGACCTCGGCGATCTTCTCGACCGCGAGGTAGCCGGTCGAGGAGGCGGTGTCCGGGTCCTGGAGGTGCTCGATGTTGACCTTGACCGCCTCGGCGTCCAGCGGGGTGCCGTCGGTGAAGGTGATGCCCTCGGCGAGCGTGAGGTCCCAGGTGAGGCCGTCCTCGCTGACCTCCCAGTCGGTGGCGAGCCAGGGCTGGATCTCCCCGGAGGCGTCGCGGCCGACGAGCGGCTCGAGGTACTGGGTGGAGATGAGCGCCTGGGGGTAGTTGCCGCCGACGTGCGGGTCGAGACAGGTGGGCTCGGCGTCGCCGGTGGCGTAGACGAGCGTGCCGCCCTCGACGGGCTCGCCGGTGGCCTCCCCGGCGCCGGTGCCCCCGTCGCTGCAGGCGGCGAGCGCGAGCGCCGCGAGGGCAGCTGCGGCGGCGATGCGGGTGTGCGGTCCGAGCTGAGCCATGACGTCCCGTTCGGTCGAGTTCTTGGGCTGCGTCCAACAATAACTCGGCGCCGGGTATGCCCGGACCGTAGGATCGTCGGGTGCGAGAAGGGCGCCGCGTCGGCCGGCCACGTTCCGCTTCCCGCGAGATGCTCGCCGAAGCGGCCTGTGAGCTGTTCCTCGAGAAGGGCTACGCCGCCACCTCCGTGGCCGACATCACCGAGCGCGCGGGCGTCAGCCGCAACACCTTCTTCAACTACATCCCGACGAAGAGCGACCTGCTCTGGACGTCCGTGGACGACGCCGTCGCGGACCTCACCGAGGCGCTCGCGGGCTCGGGGACCGACGGGGACGCGGTCGCCCAGGTCCGGGCGGCCCTGCTCCGGGTGGCCGCGGACGTCGAGCCCGGACCGGTCGCGCTCGCGTTCGCGAACGCCGAGCCGATGGGGGTGGGCGAGGAGCTCGAGGAGTCCGCCGCCCGCCGCCAGGCCGCCGTGGGGCGGGTGGTCGCCGGGTACCTGCGGCGCTCGCGGACGGAGGACCTCACCGCGGAGGTCCTCGGGACGGCCCTGGCCGGCGCGTTCCTCGCCGCGCTGCGCGCCTGGGCGCGCACCCCGGTGCCGCGCCCGCCGCTGCCCGACGTGCTGGCCCGGGCCCTCGACGTCGTCCGGCCCGGCTGACCCGCGGCGCGCCGTCCAGCTGCTCGGTCCCCATGGCGTCCACCACCTCCCTCGGTGCGTGGCCGCGACTCTAGGCTCGCCCTCCGACATCGCCGGGCGCTCGCCCCAGACGCCGCGGCGCGATGATCTCGCCGACCTCCCTGCGCACCCACCACACCCGCTCGCGCCGCAGCTCCTCCCACGTCGAGAACCGGTAGCGGAACACCCGCGCCCGTACCCACACCGGCCGCTCGCCGGCCAGCGGGTCGTGGCGCAGCAGCCGCAGGGTGGCGGCGTCGGCCTCGAGCAGACGGTCGAGGAACGGGAGGAACCACGCGAGCTGCGCCGAGGACCCCAGCCCGAGGAACCACATGCCCCAGTCCAGCCGCAGGTGGTAGGGCGCGTACTGCCGCGGCCGGCGCCCCGGCGGGCCGGGCTTGCCGCGGAAGACGTACTCCTCCCAGTCCTCCTCGCCCGGGTCCTCCTCACGGGTGGCCTCGACGACGATCTCCTCGCGTCGGCGGGTGACCGACCCGAACGCGCCGTAGGCCCCCACGAGGTGGAAGGGGTTGTAGGAGACGTTCATCCGCTGTCGCCGCGACAGGAGGTTGCGGGCCGGCCGCCGGCTGAGGACGAGGACGAGCCCCGCCATCACCAGGACGGCCCCGGTGAACCACAGCGGCGTCGGACCGGTCGCCCGCTCCGGGGTGAGCGAGGGGACCAGCCCGGCGAGGACGTCGTCGTCCACGGCCGAGAACGCGAGGACGATGGTGAGCCAGTTGAGCCAGGCGAAGTTCCCCGAGAGGACGAGCCAGAGCTGGGTGACGACGACGGCGCCCGCCGCCCACGTCGCGACCGGCTGCGGGGCCAGGAGGAGGAACGGCACGATCAGCTGGGTCACGTGGTTGGCCACCACCTCGACGCGGTGCAGCGGCCACGGCAGGCGGTGGAAGAACCAGCTCAGCGGGCCGGGCATCGGCTGGGTCTCGTGGTGGTGGTCCAGGGCCGTGAGGTTCCGCCAGGCCGGGTCGCCGCGCAGCTTGATGAGACCGGCACCGAGCTCCAGCCGGAAGACCAGCCAGCGGAAGGCAAGAAGGGTGAGCAGCGGCGTTCCGGTCCGGTCCGAGCCGAGGAAGGCAGCCAGGAAACCGGCCTCGAGCAGCAGCGACTCCCAGCCGAAGCCGTAGAAGACCTGCCCGACGTTGACCACCGACAGGTAGAGCGCGTACAGGGCGAGGAACACGAGCATCGGCAGCCACGGCGGTCCCTGCTGCGGCAGCCCGACGACGACGGCGAGCGCGAGCACCAGGCCGACCCGGGCGACGGCGCGGAGCAGACGGTCGGAGTAGCGCAGGTGGAACAGGCTGGGGGCGGCGCGCAGCGGGACCCGGGCGGTGAACCGGGGGACCGGCAGGAGTCCGCGCTCACCGAGCAGGGCCGGGAACTGGCGCAGCACGGCGACGAACGCGACGGCGTACACGAGCGCGACACCGCGCTGCAGGACGAACCGCGCGACCTGCGAGCCCTCGGCGACGAACCAGTCCACGTCCCCTACCTCCCCAGCGACACCGTGCGCACGGAGCACCCGGCGCCCATGGAACACCCCGCATCCCTCCGGTGCAGGCCGAGGTGACGGACGGGCCGTCCACTGCCGGGTGGAAACGTCCATGGAAGAAATGAGGTTGCGGGCGGGCATACTGTGACCCGGAACAGGAGAGGGGGGCCACCGTGACGCCACCGCAGCGCACTGCCGGCGCGACCCTCGACGAGGTCGCCGAGCGGGCAGGCGTCTCGCGCGCCACCGCCAGCCGGGTGCTCAGCGGCGACCCGCGGGTGAGTGACCGCGCACGCGAGGCCGTGCGGACGGCCGCCTCCGCCCTGTCCTACGTCCCGCGCCAGGCGGCCCGGTCGCTGGCCACGCGCCGCAGCGACGCCCTCGCGTTCGTCGTCGCCGAGAGCGGCGACAAGTTCTTCGCCGACCCGTTCTTCGCCGGCGTCCTGCGCGGCGCGCAGGTGGCCGCGGCGGAGCGCCGCCGCCAGCTCCTCTTCGTCGTCGTCGCCAACGACGACGACCGCACCCGCCTCGAGGAGTACGCCGCGGGCGGGCACGTCGACGGCGCGATGTTCCTCTCCGTCCACGGCAACGACCCGCTCCCCGGGCGCGTCCACCGGCTCGGCGTCCCCGTCGTGCTCGCCGGGCGCCCCGCGAACCCGCGCGTCGGCATCCCGTACGTCACCGCGGACAACGTCACCGGCGGGCGGCTCGCCGCGCAGGCGCTGCTCGCCCGGGGCAGCCTGCGCCCGGCCACCGTCTGCGGGCCGTGCGACATGACGGCGTCGCTCGACCGCCTCGCCGGCTTCCGCGCCGAGCTCGCCGAGAACGGGATCGACCTGCCGTCCACCGCGGTCACCGAGGGCGACTTCACCATCAGCGGCGGGCACCGCGCCATGGAGCGCCTGCTGGAGTCCGGCGAGCGCCCCGACGCCGTCTTCGCCGCCAACGACCTCATGGCGGTGGGCGCGCTCCGTGCGCTGCGCGCCCGGCGGATCCGCGTGCCCGACGACGTCGCCGTCGTCGGCTTCGACGACGTCCCGCTCGCCGCCGACGCCGATCCGCCCCTCACCACCGTGCGCCAGCCGCTGGAGGTCATGGGCCGCCACATGGCGCGCATGCTCATGGACCTCGCCGACGGCGGGCAGACGACGTCGGCGACCCTCGCCGTCGAGCTCGTCACGCGCACCTCCGCCTGACCCCACACCCGTCGCCCGGCGGAAGTCGGCTGTCGCGCGGAACTCCGCTCTCGCGCGGAAGTCGGCTGTCGCGCGGAAGTCGGCTGTCGCGCGGAAGTCGGCTGTCGCGCGGAAGTCCGCTGTCGCGCGGAAGTCGGCTGTCGTGCGGAAGTCGGCTGTCGCGGGGGAGGGGTGGGGGCGGTTGGGGGCTCCTGGGCGGACCCGGGTTGACAGGGGCGGGCGTCGGCCCCATCCTTCTGTGGACGCTATGGGAGCGCTTCCATAACGACCATGCCGATCTCGTCGGCCCCAGGAGGAACTGGGGGGACGAGGCCGGGCGCTCAGGACGAACTGACCCGCGAACCAACCGGCTACGACGCCGGGTAGGAGGAACCATGGACACCAGACGGACCAGGACCGCATCCGTCGTCGCCGCGCTGACCGCGGGGGCGCTCGCGCTCTCGGCGTGCGGTGACAGCGCGAGCGACGAGCCGGAAGGGGCCGGGGGGAGCACCGACGGCAGGACGACGATCACCGTCGCCCTCTTCGGCACCTTCGGCTACGAGGAGTCCGGCCTCTTCGAGCAGTACATGGAGGAGAACCCCGACATCCTCATCCAGTACGAGTCCACCCAGGGTGAGGACAAGTACTGGCCCGCCCTGCAGACCAAGCTGAACTCGGGCAGCGGCACGGCCGACATCCAGGGGATCGAGGTCGCCCGCATCTCCGAGGTCACCGCCAACCAGGCCGACCTGTGGACCGACCTGCGCGACACCCCCGCCGGGGAGCGCGTCGAGGACTACGTCGACTGGAAGGCCGACGCCGCCACGACCGCCGACGGCAAGGTCCTCGGGCTGGGCACCGACATCGGCCCGATGGCCCTGTGCTACCGCAGCGACCTGTTCGAGGAGGCCGGCCTGCCCTCCGAGCCCGACGAGCTCGCCGCCCGCCTCGGCTCGTGGGAGGACTTCATCACCCTCGGCGAGGAGTTCCAGGCCGGCGCCCCCGAGGGCACCGCGTTCCACGACTCCGCCGGTGGCCTGTACAACGCCATCGTCTCCACCGAGGAGCAGATCTACCACGACGAGAGCGGCGAGCTCGTCCTGGAGAGCAACCAGGCGCTGCGCGACGCGTTCGACCTCGCCGCCCGGGCCGGGCAGAGCGGGCTCACCGCCAAGCTCGAGCAGTTCGTGGACCCGAGCTGGGACGGCGGGTTCGGCAGCGGCACCTTCGCCTCGATCGCCTGCCCCTCCTGGATGATCGGCTACATCAAGGGCAAGGCCGGCGACGCGGGCAGCGGTCAGTGGAACATCACCACGCTCCCCGGTGGCCAGGGCGGCAACTGGGGCGGTGCCTACCTCGCCATCCCCGAGGCGAGCGAGAACAAGGAGGAGGCCGCCGAGCTCATCGCCTGGCTCACCGACGCCGAGCAGCAGGCGGCCGTCTTCAGCAACGTCGGCAACTTCCCGTCCAACACGGGCGCGATCGAGCTCGTCGGGGACACGACCGACGAGTACTTCAACGGCGCCCCGATCGGCCAGGTGTTCACGACGTCGGCGCAGAACGCGCCGACGCAGATCCTCGGCCCGTACGACGGTGTGGCGAAGAACGCCATGGTCCAGGCGCTGCTGTCCGTGGAGGTCAACGGCGTCGACCCGGCCGACGCGTGGGAGACCGGCGTCTCCCAGGTGCTCAACCAGGTCCGCTGAGCCGGCCGGTGGGGCGGGGGCCGCGTGCCCCCGCCCCA